>JAEWJD010000192.1 GCA_023386765.1 Pseudomonadota bacterium
ACGGCGATGCTGCCGTAGTTGGCCGGTATGCCCAACTGCTGTTCCAGCAGCGAACCGCCACCGGCAAACATCACCACGGCGATGGCATACATGAAGAAGGTGATCAGCACATCCATCACCACGCCGACGTACTTGCCGCAGATAAGGTAGATGCCGGCCTTGTAGGAATCGGAGGCCTGCACCTGGCTCAAGCGTCCGACCGCCATACCCAGCACTGTGAAGCACACACCGGCAATCACCCCGCCCAGCAGCCCCCAATAGCCAAAGCTGCTGAAAAACTGCAGCGTCTCCTGTCCGGAGGCGAAACCGGCCCCCACCACCACGCCCACGAATGCCATCGCGATGCGCGCAATATTGCTGAAGTTCGACATGTCTCCTCCTCCCTGAGGATTGGCTTCTCTGTGGTTTTTCTGCGGTATTTATTGGTCGAAACGCGCGGGGGACACCCGCCGGGGATCAATCGACAACGCCTGCAGCTCTGCCGGCAGGGGCTGGCCCTGCAACAGGCTGGCGGCCAGCAGCGACGCCCCGGCGGCGGTCTGGATGCCATAGCCGCCCTGCCCGGCCAGCCAGAAGAAGCCCGGGCAGGCGCTGTCATGGCCGATCACCAGTTCACCATCGGGCGCGAAGCTGCGCAGGCCGGCCCAGGTGTGGCTGGGCCGGCGTATCTGCAACTGCGTCATTTCCTCGATGTGATAGATGCCGGTCGCGATATCCAGCTCTTCGGCCACCACATCGTGCGCCTCGACCGGATCGGCGTTGGCAGGCGACCCCATCAACATGCCGGCATCCGGCTTGAAGTAGAAAGCCTCGCCCACGTCCATCACAGCCGGCCAGTGCGTGTGGTCCACCCCCTGCGGCGCAGCAAACAGGAAGGCCGAGCGGCGCTTGGGCTGAATGCCCAGCGGGCGCAAACCGCACAATCCGGCGACCGTGTCGGCCCAGGCGCCTGCCGCGTTCACCAGTTGACGGGCGCGCACCGGCTCGCCGGCATCCGCCAGCTCGATCGTCCAGGCCTGGCCGTCCCACTGCGCGGCGCGCAGTTCGGCATTGAGCCGCAATTCCGCGCCATGCTGACGCATGCCTTTGAGAAAACCCTGGTGCAGGGCGTGCACGTCCATGTCCTGCCCGGCGCGGTCATAGATGGCACCGGCCACCTTTTCCAATCGGATGCATGGCGCCATCTCGAACGCCTGCTGCGGCGTCAGTCGGGTAACGTCCAGTCCCTGGCGCTCGAACGCCTCGAATTCACTGTCCAGCAGCCCCATCTGCTCGGCGGTGGCGATGTACAGCACGCCACGCGGCATCAGGATGGCCTGCTCGGCAAAGCCGGCCGGAGGCTGGCTGTAGAACGCATTGCCCGCTACGGTCAGGGCCCGGATGGTGGGCGTCCCGTAGGTTTCGATGAACATGGCTGCCGAACGGCCGGTGGAGTGATAGCCCGGCTGGGACTCGCGCTCCAGCACCAGCACACTGGCCTGGGGCGGCAGGCGATAGGCCAGCGACGCGCCGGCGATCCCGGCGCCAACGATGACGTAGTCGTAGATCATGGAATTCTCACATACGAAAATTTCCATGCATACTAGGCCTGATCGGCAAAAAGGGGAAGGCTGGGGTTTATACCGGGAATACCGGCGGCGGCCCTGACCCAGGGCCCGAGCGGGCAAAAAAAACCGCCTGCGCGGGGCAGGCGGTTTTCTGAAACGATCCGGCGATTACACGCGCTTGATCTTTTCCAGCATCTTGAACACGCCCTTGGGGGCGTTGACGAACAGACGCTTGAAGGCCTTGCCCAGGCAACGGCGTTCCAGGGTGTTACGACGCACGCGTTTGCGTTCAGCCATGATGAATCTCCGGTAAAAAAGTTGAATGACACCAGGTGTCCGTGGGTGAGACAGGGCGGCAAGCCAGGCGCGCCATCCGTGCAGCCCGGGTTTGATCCCGTTCAGATTCGGCCTTGCCGGGTCATCCCCTGCAGGCCGAGCCCTGACTGGCGTCACGCTGCACACGTTCGGCGGCTTGCACCACCTCGGTCAGAAAGCCGCGACCTCACGGCCCACTTTCCAGGCCTGGTCTTCCAGGAACGCCCGGGCTGTCTTGCGCCAGCGCTTGCGCGCCGGCAGGCACCTGCCCGACTCGATTCCTTCAACTGGCCCGGATGCTTTCTGAACACTCACCCAGAACACCCCAGAACATTTTTGGCCGCCCGCAAGACGCAGTTGGCGAAAATCCAGGTAACTTGGCATTCTAGCCGCAAAGGCCTGCTGCACACAAACCGGACCCTCGTGACCGACCCCACCCGGACCGGGGATATTTGCGGCGCCATCCTAATTCTGTTGTACTGTTTATCCATACAGCCAGCACTCCGCCAGGGCCTGCCATACGGGCCACCGCGCGGAATCCGGGCTGCTCCCCTTCTCCCGACCCGCGCTTGGCATCCCGGCTACGATAACGCCCCATGAGCTCCGAAATCCGCATCGTTGGCGCCCGCCAGAACAACCTCAAGAACCTTGACCTGACCATCGCCACCGGCCAACTGGTGGTCGTGA
>JAEWJD010000224.1 GCA_023386765.1 Pseudomonadota bacterium
TGATGGTATCGCCCACCTTGGCGTGCTCGAGTTCCTTGATCCCGGTGATCACGAACCCCACATCGCCGGCCGACAACTGGGTGCGTGGCTGCGACTTCGGCGTGAACACCCCGATCTGCTCGCACAGAGGGGTGGCGCCGGAAGCCATCAACAGGATCTTGTCCTTGGGACGCAACACGCCGTTGATGATACGCACCAGCATGACCACGCCGACATAGTTGTCGAACCAGGAGTCGATGATCAGGGCCTGAAGCGGCGCGTCCACCTCGCCTACGGGAGGCGGCACGCGCGCGACAACGGTTTCGAGGATCTCGTCGATGCCCACGCCCGTCTTGGCGCTGGCGCGGATCGCCTGCGTCGCGTCGATGCCGATGACATCTTCGACTTCCTGGGCTGCGGCTTCCGGATCGGCCTGCGGCAGATCCATCTTGTTCAGTACCGGCACCACCTCGACGCCAAGGTCGATGGCGGTATAACAGTTGGCAACGGTCTGGGCCTCGACGCCCTGGGAGGCATCGACGACCAGCAAGGCGCCTTCGCAGGCCGACAGCGAACGACTGACCTCATACGAGAAGTCGACGTGCCCCGGCGTGTCGATGAGGTTCAGATTGTAGACCTTGCCGTCCTGGGCCGTGTACTGCAGGGCCGCCGTCTGGGCCTTGATCGTAATGCCGCGCTCGCGCTCGATGTCCATCGAGTCCAGCACCTGCGCCGACATTTCTCGAGCCGCCAGGCCGCCGCAACGCTGAATGAGGCGGTCGGCCAACGTCGACTTGCCGTGGTCGATGTGGGCAATGATGGAAAAGTTACGGATATGCTGCATAGAAGAAATTATAAAAGGGACGTAGCAAACCGGAATCGCGAACCGCCAGCCAGAAACCCCAGGGCACGCCCGCCCGGAGCCATCATCGCGAAAATCCCTGCCGGGCCGGTGCCCAGCGGACTTGACTGTCCGGGGCCGCATCGAGCCAAAACAAGAGGGGGCGCCATGCGCCCCCTCTTGCGGCAACCAGCCATTTTAGCCGGTCTTGGCGCTTATTTGCTGGCAGGACGCAAGGCAAGCCATTGCGTCTGGTCGCCACGGCGCACCAGCAGGGCCACGGTCTTGGCCTTGTCGAGCTTGCCGACCACCTTGGCGAACTGCGCCGCATCGGTGATGTCGGTATCGTTGACCGCCAGCACGATGTCGCCGACCTGCAGGCCGGCAGAGCTCGCCAGGCCTTCGGCCACGCGCACTTCCACGCCGCCTTCGATGCGCAGCTTGCTCTTGACGTCGGCCGGAACGTTGACCACGCTCAGGCCCAGGTGGTTGTCCACCTCCGGCGCTTTCTCCGTACCGCCCTTGGCGCTGGCGGTGGCCTCAGCCTTCATCTCGCCGACCTTGACCGGCAGCGTCACTTCGCGGCCACGGCGCCAGACTTCCAGCTTGCCTTCGGTGCCCGGCTTGGCCTGCCCCACCAGACGGGGCAGATCCGACCAGCGCTTGATGGCCTGACCATTGAACTTCAGGATCACGTCGCCCGGCTGCACACCGGCCTTCTCGGCCGGGCCATCCTGCTCGACATTGCTCACCAGCGCGCCTTCGGCCCGCGGCAGCCCGATCGCCTCGGAAATATCCTTGTTGACCTCGCCGATCTGCACACCGATGCGCCCGCGCGTCACCTTGCCATCCGCACGCAGTTGCTTGACCACGCGCATCGCCTCGTCGATCGGGATCGCGAGCGAAATGCCCATGAAGCCCCCACTGCGCGAGATGATCTGCGAGTTGATGCCGACCACCTGGCCCTCCATGTTCAGCAGCGGGCCGCCCGTGTTGCCGGGGTTGACCGCCACATCGGTCTGGATGAAAGGCAGATATTCGCCTGTATCGCGGCCGATGGCACTGACGATACCCGAGGTGACCGTGGACTCCAGGCCGAAGGGCGAGCCGATGGCCAGCACCCACTGCCCCTTCTTCAGCTTGGCATCATCGCCGATGGGCAGCGCCACCATGTCCTTGGCGTCGATTTTGATCAGCGCCACGTCGGTACGCTCATCCGAGCCGATGACCTTGGCCTTGAACTCACGGCCATCGGTCAGCGTGACGTAGATGTCGGTGGCGTCGCTGATCACATGATGGTTGGTAAGAATGTAGCCATCAGCGGAAATAAAGAAACCCGAGCCCACGCCCCGCGGCACGGTGCGCTCTTCGGGCTGGCCTTGCGGCGCCGGCCGGCGGGGACCCTGCCCTGGCGCCATGCCCGGCGGCTGCATGTCAGGCCCGAAGAACCAGCGGAACAACTCGTAGGGATCACCCGGGCCATTGGCACCCCCGCGCACCGGCACGGTCGCCGTCGTACGGATGTTGACCACGGCCGGTTCGGCCATCTCGACGATGGCGGTGAAATCAGGCAGCGCACTGGTGGCGACGGGCGGTTTTTCCTGCGCCATCACAGGCGCCTGCGATACTGCGAGTGCCGACCCGACAACCAGGGCGGCACACAAACGTCGGAGTACAAAGTTCGACGGTTCGGTTTTTTTCATACGACAGCTCCGTTATGACCCCAAACACCCGCCCGCAGGATTCTTTTTAATGAGATGCCGATTCGGGCACATACTCAGTCGCTTCGGCCAGACTTTCCAACGTCGCAGCCGGCACTTCGCCCAGGACAGTCATCCAGTAGTCCGCGATACGGGAACCATAGATATTGATAGCACCCCGCTGGCCCAGGCCGGCGGGTGGATGCTGATGGCGAGCCCCGTCATAGGGTTCGATGAAGACGGAAATCGCCGCCAATCCATCTGACAGCACCAACTGGCTAACCGTTCCCTTATTCATCTTTCTTGACACTTCTTTAATCGGCACGAAACCGCTGGGCACGGGAATGCGCCAACCCTGGGCAGCCAGATCGACCGGTTGCATATCAGACTCAATGACATCCCAATCGCGGGTATTCCAGCGCGAACTCAGTTGGGCGGCATCGACTTCACTGCCGACACGCAAGGAGGTGAAGGACACCTGCTCGACCACCCCGCGGCTGCCGTCGACGGTCTGCGCTTTGAGCAGCAGATTGGTATCGACATCGGCGCAGATACGGTAGCCATAACGCTTGTCATCCAGCGGTTCGATCGAGATCAGCCGGCACTCGCGATCGGCCACGCGATGCAGGCGGGGCTCCTCGCGGACCGTGTAGTACTCCATCAGGTCCTTGGGATCACCCAGCAACAACCCCGGGAAGCGATCGCCACGGCGGCGCTCCAGCAACACCGTCTTGCGGTCAGGAATCAGGCACTGGACATCATCGTTATGCCTGAGATATTCACGCGGCTGGCCATCGAGAATCTGCAGACGCTCGCGCTCGCCGGTGCCATCCACCACATGGACCAGGCGCGACGACTGGATCGAATCACCCTGCTGATACATGAAGACGCCCGAATAATCCTGGCTGCGGGCAGCCTGCTGGATATCACTCAGCAACTGCACCGGGTCCTTGACCGCGACCGCGCTTTGCGCACGCGCACTCGAGTCCCAGACCAGAAACCCGCACAGCATCATCGCCATCATGCCCCACTGGCGTTGCCGCCAGGCCTGGCGGTCACGGCCGCGCATATACTGCCTCCGAGCCATCAGCGCACTCCGGTTTCGAACGAAACCTGACGCACGGCGCTCGGGCCGGCCATCTGGCGGTGCGCTTCCAGGTAATCACCCAGGCCGCGTTCGTCGCGGCTGGCATCGGCCAGGATGGGCGCCGATACGGTACCCGTGCTGCCAAGATAGGGCTGCGCCACCCAGGCCACCGTGGCGACAGCCGCCGCGACGGCCAGGCTGGACAGCCCCAGGCGCAGTGGCGAGCGCCGCTTGGGCGCGGCCACGATCGGCAACTCTGCATCCAGGGCGCGCGACAGACGTGCCTGGAAGCCGTCCGACGGCTCGATCACGAGATCGCTGCTGCGCAGCGCATCCCCGATCAGGTGGTAGGTATCCCAGGCCTGACGGCCCGGCGCGGATACCAGCTCATTGATGAATTCATCCGATCCTTCGCCATCCATCCAGGCGGAAACCGACTCCTCGAATGAGGCTTCGGCGATCACGGACTTGGCTGCTGTTTGCATGACTGCCACTCCTTACCAGCGACGCTCGGCATCGGTGTCAAGCAGGGGACGCAACCGGCTGGCAATCGCTTCGCGTGCACGGAAAATCCGCGAGCGAACGGTGCCAATGGGGCAGTCCATGCTTTGGGCGATGTCTTCGTAACTCATACCTTCAATTTCACGTAGGACGATAGCCGTGCGCAACTCCTCGGGTAACTCCGCGATGGCTGCGTTGACGGCTTCGGCGATTTCGCGGCTGGCGAACTCGGCTTCCGGCGTGCTTATATCGATTAGGTTGTCAGTTTCGTTAAAAGTTTCACCATCTTCGGTTTCAATTGCGTTGGGCGCGCTCGGGCGCCGCCCGGACGAGGCCAGCCAATTGCGTGCCGTATTGATGGCGATACGATAAAGCCAGGTATAAAAGGCGCTTTCGCCCCGGAACTGGGGCAAGGCCCGGTAGGCCTTGATAAAGGCCTCCTGCGCCACGTCCTCGATCTCGGACGTGTCGCGGATCATCCTCGCCAACAGGCGCAGGATCTTGCGCTGGTACTTGAGCACCAGCAGGTCGAAGGCTTTCTTGTCGCCTCGCTGCACGCGAGCGACAAGCTCGGCGTCGACATCGCGTTCGCTCATGACGCCCCTCTGCGATATGCCGCTTTGCACCCGGCGACCCGCGCAATCACGCGCAGGCGACGCCAATGGTCCGGTGCCAAGTTTGTGGCCCAGACGGTGCAGCTGATCTTGCTGTTTGTAACACAGTCCCGCATGGCGGGCTCAAATGACAAGGCCATATAGCCTTTGTGCGGTTGCGCATGGCGCAAGCTGACGGGCTGCCAGCCGCCCGGCAGGCGGGCCTGCCAGCAGGCCGGGTCGGGATGGACGCGCAGCGACCGGACAGGCGGCTGGCGCCGGCCAGCCAGCGACAGCAAGCCGGCCGGCAGCAGGGCCCAGCCCCAGGCGGGTGCGGCCAGCGTCGTGGCCGCAGCCAGCAGGCTCACACCCACCTTGGGCCAGCCTGCCTCTGCCGCCAAGCCGACAGGCACCTCGAACTGCCACGCCCTTTCCTGCCGGCAGCGTCGCAAGGTCAAACCCGACGTACAGCCATGGAGCCGTTGGTGCCGCCGAAGCCGAACGAGTTGGACAGCGCCACATTGATCTTCATGGGCCGGGCTTGATTGGCGCAGTAGTCCAGATCGCACTCGGGGTCTTGATTGAAGATGTTGATCGTGGGAGGCGAGATCTGGTTGTACACCGCCAAGGTGGTGAACACGGCCTCGATGCCGCCCGCCGCGCCCAACAGGTGGCCGGTCATGGACTTGGTGGAGTTGACCACCAGCTTGCGCGCATGGTCGCCAAAGGCGGCCTTGAGCGCATCGGTCTCGTTCTTGTCGCCCAGCGGCGTGGACGTCCCGTGAGCGTTGACGTAATCGACCTCATCGAGGTTGATGGCGCCATTGCGCAGGGCATTGAGGACGCCGCGACGCGGGCCATCCATGTCAGGAGCGGTAATGTGGTGGGCATCCGAGCTCATGCCGTAACCGCAGAACTCACCATAGATGCGCGCACCGCGCTTCTTGGCATGTTCATACTCTTCGAGCACCAGCACGCCAGCGCCTTCGCCCAGCACGAAACCATCACGATCGACATCCCAGGGCCGCGAAGCGGTCTGAGGATCGTCGTTACGGGTCGAAAGCGCACGCATGGCGGCGAAACCACCGATACCCAGCGGCGACACCGTCGATTCGGCGCCGCCGGCCACCATCACGTCCGCATCGCCATATTCGATCAGGCGGGCTGCGTCACCGATGCTGTGCAAGCCGGTGGTACACGCCGACACTACGGCGTAACTCGGGCCCTTGAGCCCGTACATGATGGACAGATGGCCGGAAATCAGGTTGATCAACGAAGCCGGCACGAAGAACGGCGAAATCCGACGCGGCCCCTTGGCCAGAAACTCGGTCTGCGTTTCTTCGATACGCGGCAGGCCGCCGATCCCGGAGCCGATGATCACGCCGATACGGTCGGCATTTTCCTCGGTCACTTCCAGGCCGCAATCACGCCACGCCTGTACACCGGCAGCCAGGCCGTAATGGATGAAAGTATCCATCTGGCGGGCTTCTTTGGGCGACAGGTAATGGCCGATATCGAAATCCTTGACCTCGCCAGCAATATGGGAGTTCAAGGCCGACGGATCGAATCGCGTGATACGGCCAATGCCAGAACGTCCGTTGACGATATTGTCCCAAGCGGTGGCCACATCGTTGCCCACGGGGGATACGATGCCCAAGCCGGTGATGACGACACGTCGCTTCACGGATAACTCCTCAAACAGACAAAATAAAGGCGGTTTTTGGCCAGCCCTGCTGGTCTCGCGCGCCAGGCGACTGCCAGCCTATCCGGCTGGCAGCAACCCCCGCGCGGGATGCAAGGCAATACCCAAAACCGCCCTGACTCCCCACGTCGAATGACGCGGGATTTAGGCTTGTACAGATTACTGCTTGCCGTGCGAATTGATGTAGTCAACCGCTTGTTGCACGGTCGTGATCTTTTCGGCCTCTTCGTCGGGGATCTCGGTCTCGAATTCGTCTTCGAGGGCCATGACCAGCTCGACCATGTCGAGCGAATCGGCACCGAGGTCGTCAAGGAAGGAGGATTCGTTCTTGATCTCGGCTTCGTTCACGCCAAGTTGTTCAGCGACGATCTTCTTGACGCGCTGTTCGATGCTTTCCATGCAGATCTCCAATTGGGAAAAATCCCGCGAATTATAGCCAAGCGCGGAGCAATGCAAACGCCTGGCCGTGAGAAAAATAACATTCGCCTTCGTGTGCCAGGCTGGCCTGGCTGCAGCGCCTTGCGGACAACTGCGGACACACGAAGAGACGATGCCACAAGCACATTGCGCACCAGCCCAAAGGGCCGGGCCGCGCAATGCAAGTTATTGCATGTACATCCCGCCGTTCACGTGCAGGGTCGTACCTGTAATGTAACCCGCCGCAGGGCTGGCCAGAAAGCCG
>JAEWJD010000237.1 GCA_023386765.1 Pseudomonadota bacterium
AATTCGCTGGCCGGTTGCGCATAGAGCACATCGGGCGTGGCCAGTTGTTCGATGCGCCCGCCGCGCAGCAGCACCACCTGATCGGCCATGCTCATGGCCTCGGTCTGGTCGTGCGTGACGTACACCATGGTGATGTTGAGCTCTTGCTGCAAGGCGCGGATTTCGCGGCGCATCTCCTGGCGCAGCTGCGCGTCCAGGTTGGAGAGCGGTTCGTCCATGAGGCAGACCGGCGCTTCGGAAATCACGGCACGCCCCAGGGCCACGCGTTGCTGCTGGCCGCCGGACAATTGCGAGGGTTTTCGATCGAGCAGCGCCGACAGGCCCAGCAGGTCGGCCACGCGCGCCAGGCGGCGATCGAAGTCGCGAGCCGGCTCCTTGCGCACGCGCAGCCCGAACAGGATGTTCTCGCGCACCGACAGATGCGGGAACAGCGCATACGACTGAAACACCATCGAGATGCGTCGTTTCGAGGGCGGCAGTTGGGTGACGTCCTGGCCGCCGATCAGGATGCGTCCCGAGGTGGGCGTGTCCAGGCCGGCAATCATGCGCAGCGTGGTGGACTTGCCGCAACCCGATGGGCCCAGCAGCACGGTGAAACTGCCTGCTGCTGCTTCAAAGCCCACTTCCTGTACTGCCGCCGTGTCGGCGTACTGCTTGGTCAGGCGCTCCAGAACTAAGGTCGACATGGTCTCTTCGAATAAAGGCGCGGATGCTGCCTCAAACTGCTGCGCCATGGTTCGCCGCCGGCCGCGCGTCAGGGATCGACGCCACGACCATCACGATGGACTCCCCATTCTGGACGCAATTGAAATCCTTTTCATTGTGCAGCGCAAAGATGACGGGCCGATTTCAGTCGTCAATCAGCTCGCCATTCTCGTGAAAGGGGTAGGGTCCAGGGTATTCCCCGATATGGGCGTGATGGGTCACCAACTGGCCATCGTTCCAGTGGTGCAGATGGTAGCCAGGCGGCTCGAGATTGAACGCTGACGGGCCTTGCGGACGAAGGTCAAGCACGACCTGATGGGCCGGCGCCGGACAGGTTGAAACGACCGTATTGCCGAAACGGCGAAATATGGTGCGGTGCAAATGGCCGGCCATGATGCGTTCGATGTGGTTGTAGTGCTTTACCAACGATTCGAGCGCATCGGCGCCTTCGAGCAGGCCGATGGCATCCATGTGGGCGATGCCGGTCTTGAACGGGGGATGGTGCATGGCGATGACCGTGGGGCGCTCGGGGGCCTCGCGCAGGCGGGCATCCAGCCAGGCCAGGCGCTGCTCGCACAACATGCCGTGGCTTTGCATCGGCACCACCGTGTCGAGCACGATGATGCGCAGGGGCTGGTCCTCGATGGTGTACTGCAGGAATGGTCCGGGCTGCTGCAGATAAGCATGGTCCGGGAAGGCGGCGCGCAAGGCCTCGCGCTCGTCGTGATTGCCGGGCAGCAGATAGTATGGCGCGCGTAGCGGATCGAGCATGTCGCGCAGATAGCGGTACTCGGCGGGGCGGCCGAAATCGGTCAGGTCGCCCGTGATCATGACCAGATCCGGCGCAGGCTGCTGTGCATTGAGCGCCGCGACCGCCGGCGGCAGGTAGCGGTCGGTGGCCACGCGGCGATAGGCCTTCTGGCCAGGCATGCGGATATGCAGGTCGCTGATTTGTGCAATGAGCATGGGGATCCTCAGAGTTGGGCGTCGAGCGCGATGCCGACGTGCTGGCCGGCCTGCAGCGGCGAGTCGGCCGGGGCCAGGGCGCTCAGGCGCTGGCCGTCGGGCAGGGAGAGTTCGAAACGGATGGATGCGCCCATGTAGAAGCGTGCGTCGATGCGTGCGGCGAGCGCGTCGGCGGCCGGCGGCAGCAGCCGGACATGATGCGGCCGAAAGCGCAGCGGCCTGGTGCCCGCCACCAGGCGGGCCTCGCGCAGTCCGGCGTGCACCTGGCACAGCGTGCCGAAGAAGTCGGCCACGAAATCAGTGGCGGGTTGCGTAAACAAGGTCTGGGCGTCCCCTATCTGTTCGAGCCGGCCCGCCGACATCACGGCGATCCGATGGCCCAACACCATGGCCTCATCTTGATCGTGTGTCACGATGATGGTGGTAATGCCCAGTTCGCGCAACATCTGCGCCAGCTCCACCCGCAGTTGTTCGCGCAGCTTGGCGTCCAGGGCCGTCAGCGGCTCATCCAGCAGTAGCACGCGCGGCTCGATGGCCAGGGCGCGCGCCAGGGCCACCCGCTGGCGCTGGCCCCCCGACAGTTGCGAGACACGGCGCTCGCCCATGCCCTGCAGGCGCACCAGCGCCAGCATGGCATCGACACGGCGTGCCTGTTCGGCCGGGCTTGCTCCGCGCACACGCAGTCCATAGGCCACGTTCTGCGCCACGCTCATGTTGGGGAACAGCGCATAGTTCTGGAACACCACGCCCACGCCGCGTGCCTCGGGCGGCAAGGCCGTGACGTCTTCGTTGCCGTAGTGCACCTGGCTGCCGGCATCGCCTTGCTCGAGGCCGCAGATGATGCGCAACAAGGTCGTCTTGCCGCAGCCCGAAGGCCCCAGCAGCGCGAGAATCTCGCCGCCGGTGATCTCCAGGTCCAGGGGATGCAGGGCACGCGTGCCGTCGGGCCAGGTCTTGGCACAGTGCTTCAAAGTGATGGGGAGGGAAATCATGTCGGTCAGGTACGGGAATGGCGGTTGCCCAGCCACTGCAGGCCTACCATGAGGGGCAGCAGCATGAGCAGGAAAACGAGGGTGTAGGCTGAGGCGATCTCCAGCCGCATCGAGGCATAGCTGTCGGCCAGCCCGACCGGCAGCGTCTTGGTCAGCGGGGTATGCAGCAGCCAGGTGAGGTTGAACTCGCCGATGGACAGCGTCAGCACGCTGAGCGCGCCGGTCAGGATGCCGGGCATGGCGTTGGGCACCACGATGGTCGCGAAGCGGCGCAGGCGTCCTGCGCCCAGCGTGGCGGCGGCCTGATCCAGCACGGCCAGCTCGGCACCCATGCTCGCGCGTGCGGCCCGCAGCATGAAAGGCAGGGTGAACAGCACGTGGCCGATGACGATGAACCAGACGCTGCTGCGCAGCCCGCTGACGGTGCCCCACGAAATGATCAATGCCAGGGCCGAGGCCAGGCCGGGCACCGCCACCGGCAGCGTCAGCAGCTCTTCGAAGGCGCGTGCGCGGCGTCCCGGATAGAGCGCCAACACCCAGGCCAGCGGTACGCCCAGCACGGTGCAGATCACCAGCGTCAGGGCGGCCACCAGCATCGAACGCCAGATGGTGTCGGCATACAGCGCCCACACCTCGCCGATCCAGCGTAGCGTCAGCCCGCTGGACAGTCCGACGAAGTAGTTGCGCGTCAGGCCGGCCACGACCGACAGCACGACCGGGCCAATGAGAAAGGAAGCCACGGCCAGCGTCACCGCCAGGCCCAGGCGCGTATCGAAACGGGAATGCAGGATGCTCATGGGACTCAGGCCGCCGCGCCGCTGCGCTGGCCGGCATAGGCGTGGGCGGCATACATCACCGCCCACGATGCCACGCCCAGCAGCACCGACAGCGCGGCGGCCACGGGAATGTTGGCGTAGTTGGTGAATTCGTTGTAGATGGTCAGGGGCAGTACGTCGATCTGGGCGGCCAGGGTGAAGGCGGTGCCGAAGGCCCCCATGCTGGTGGCAAAACTCATGGCGCCGGCACCGATCAGGGCCGGGGTGAGTGCCGGCAGCTCAATGTCCATGAAGCGGCGCCAGGCCGATGCG
>JAEWJD010000334.1 GCA_023386765.1 Pseudomonadota bacterium
ACCTGATCCTGGGCGGACGCTGGAGCGACTGGGAAACCCAGCAAACCTATTTCGGTGCGCGCCGTTCCTACAAGGTCGACAATCAATTCACCCCCTACGCCGGCGTGGTGTTCGACATCGATGACACCTATGCCGCCTATGCCAGCTATACCGACATCTTCCAGCCGCAGAACGCCCGAAGCCCGGATGGCGCCATCCTCGACCCCATCGAAGGAAAGAGCTATGAACTGGGTCTCAAGGGTGCCTACCTGGAAGGCCGCCTGAACGCCTCGCTGGCGCTGTTCGAAACCCGCCAGGACAACCTGGCCCAGGCCATCCCCGGCGAAACCGTCGTCGGGTTTCCCAACCAGCAGGCCTATCGCACGGCCAAGGGCGCGAAAGTCCGCGGCTTCGATCTGCAGGCGGCCGGAGAGGTCGCACGCGGCTGGAACATCAGCGCCAGCTACACCCATTTCACGGCGGGCGACGCGCAGGGCCAGGCCATCAATACCAGCCAGCCACGCAGCCTGGTCAAGCTCTACACCACCTACCAGCTACCGGGTGATCTGCAGCGGCTGACCGTGGGCGCAGGGCTGACCTGGCAAAGCCGCATGTACCAATACGCCGCCAGCCCGATCGGAAAGCAGCGCGTCGAGCAGGGCAGCTACGCCCTGGTCGACCTGATGGCACGCTATGACATCAACCGGCATCTGTCGGCCACGCTCAACGTCAACAATCTGTTCGACAGGAAGTACTACGACCAGATCGGGTTTTTCAGCCAGGGTTGGTGGGGAGCGCCACGCAACGTCATGCTGAGCCTGCGGGCGCAATACTGAACGACCGCCCGTTGCCGGGCTCAGGCCACGCCGCGACGCCGGTCGCGCAGGTACAACAGATAGCCGGCCGGCGCGCACAGCAGCACCAGCAGCCAGGCGGCCGGATGGCTCAGTCGGTAGGCGCGCAGGGCATTGGGCCGTCCGGAGTGGGCCAGATGCAGGCGGAAACGCGTAAAGCGCATGGCGGCCTTGATGAACTCCCAGGGCCGCCAGCGGAAATACCGCAGGTGATGCTGCAGCATGTTCCAGGCCAACAGATAGAACCCCTGCACATTGGCCGCCAGCGAGGGGCTGCCGTGCATCAGGCTGCCGGGCGTGTCATGGTAGATGCGCAGCACCTGGTTGACGAAACGGGTACGGTAGCCCGCCCGCGACACCGCCCACCACACCAGGCTTTCGGGCACGAATCCGGCCACGTCTTCCGGGAACGGGAAGGCGCGCAACACGTCGGTGCGCATGCAACCGAACTTCTCGCCCCGCACCCGATACTGGAAATACATGTCGACCGCGCTGCTGTCGAGCACATCCTGGGGATAGCGGTCACCCACGATGCGGCCATCAGGCCGCGCGCACAGGCCAGTGACGGCCACGAAACCGGCACGCTGGCCCTCGGGGATGGCGAGCCAGGCCGCCTCCATGAAAGCCAGCGCATCGGCCGGCATCGCATCGTCGCTGTCCAGGGCCACGATCAGCTCGCCCCGCGCCTCGCGCACTCCCCGGTTGAAAGCCGCCTTCTTGTGCTGGTTCGTTTGCCAGACATAGCGGATGGGAAAATCGGCCACGGCCTGCCAGGCGCGCACGCGCTCGTGGGTCGGGTCGGTCGACCCGTCGTCAATCACCAGCCATTCGAAATCCCGGCAGGTCTGGCGGCACAGCGAGTCGTAAACCCGGTGCAGCGTATCGGCACGGTTGAAGGTCGGCGTCAGGACGGTGAAGCGCCGGGCAGTGCGTAAGGTTGCTGTATTCATAGGGACTCGCCGGAAAACCTCGCCCAGGGATAACAGTGCCCACACGGAAAAGACGGTCCAGTCGCCAGTTTAAGAAAGAACCACGTCCAAGCTGCAGCAAATCCGTATTCAATTGCAAACGGATTTGTCCACCGGCGACGAATCCGAGGGCAAAGTACACTGCGCTTATCCGGGTATTCCTTCGGCCTCATGACCTCCGTTCAGCTCAACGATATCGCCCTGTTTGTCGAAGTGGCCAAGCGCAAGAGCTTCAGCCTCGCCGCGCGGGCGCTGCAGATGCCCACCTCGACGCTGTCGCGCCGCATCAGCCAGCTGGAGCGCGGCATCGGCCTGCAGCTCATCAACCGCAACACGCGCCGCCTCGAACTGACGGACGCCGGCTCCATCTACCTGCGCCGCTGCCAGGGGCTCATCGAAGAAGCCCGCCTGGCGCAGGAGCAATTGCGTTCGCTCTCCAGCCGCCCCAAGGGACGGCTGAGCATCTCTCTGCCGTACAGCCTGGCGATCTGGCTGCTGCCCAATGCCCTGGGCGACTTCATGGATCAGTACCCCGATCTGGAGTGCGAGTTCGACCTGAACCTGAAGTCAGGCGCCGACTCGCAGGGCGAACCTTTCGACGTGCAGTTGCGCATTGGCGACGAAAACGGCGTGCTGGACAATGAAGGGTCGGTGGCGGTGGACGAAATCGTGCGGCTGGACAACTACCTGTACGCCTCCAGCGAGTATCTGGAGCAATTCGGCGAGCCGCGCACGCCCGCCGACCTGGCGCAGCACCAGTGCATGCGCACCACGGTCGACGAGGCGCATTCCTTCTGGATCCTGTCCAATGGCACGCGGCGCGAACGGGTCGAAGTCAGCGGCCTGCTGGCCGGCAACAACATCAGCATCATGGGAACGCTGTCCGGGCTGGGCCTGGGCATCACTCGCCTGCCCTATTGCCGTGCGCTGGATCCCATCATTGAGCGCCATTCGCTCAAACGCGTGCTACCCGACTGGGAAACCCTGCCCATTTCGATCTTCGCGCATTTCCCGCATCAGTTCCTGCCGGCCAAGACGCGCGCCTTCATGGATTTCATCCGACCGCAACTGGGCCCGGCGGAAGCCCCCAGCGCCTCAAAGGGCTGAGCCGGGGCGCTCGGCCGCGCCGCTGGCGCAGACCGCCACCACCTTGGCCGGCTCCGGGCTGGTGGACAGATACACGTGGCCCAGGCCGCTGTCGAAGTAGGCCGATTCGTGGGTATCGAGGAAGATCTTCTCGCCGTTCTCGAACTGGATGGCGATCGAGCCCGACAGCACCACGACATATTCCTGCCCGGGATGACGGATGAAATCCGTGAACTCGGCCGCATCGCGCGAGGCGATCACGGCCATCATGGGATTCATGATCTTGTCGGGCACCTCGCCAAACATCAGGCCATAGGCATAATTGCGGGTCGCATAGCCCGGACTGGCAGTCGACTTGTGGGTCGCGATCTGCGCCGCCCCCACCGGCACGGGCGCCTGTGGCGGGTTGCCCTGAACCGCGAACAGGGAACCCACCTCGATGTCCAGGGCCATCGCCAGCACCACGAATTTCTCGTAGCTCAGTGTCACCTGCCCCAGCTCGGCCTTGGCGATGGTCGACAGCGCCAGGCCGGTGGTTTGCGCCATCTGCTTGAGCGTCAGCTTTTTTCTGTGGCGGGCCTCGCGCAAGCGCAGGCCCACCTGTTCCTTGCTCAACAACGCATTGCGAACCATGATTTCCTTATGAACGGCGCAGGCGCACCCAGGCAATCAGGATGGCCGCCATCAAGACAAAACCGAGATATCCGAAAAAGGGGTAGACCGTGCCCACCAGGGTGATGAAACCCAGTTTGGCACCCAACAGCCCCACCACACCAGCCACTGCCGTCCCGACCTTGAAACGCAGCGTACCCGGCGGCAGAACCCGCGCCGAGAAGGCGTACAGCACCCCGACGGCGGTATTCAGGATCATGGCGAAGATCACCACCGCCATCAGCGTTCCCAGCCAGGGGGCCTGCTCGCTGGCAAGCATCAGCATCGGCAGCGCGGCATCGCCCACCGTATCGATGCGGGCAAAGACGCCCGAACTGATCAGCACGATCAGCAGGCACAGCAGCGCGCCGCCAACGATACCACCCCACACGGCGTTACGGCGCGAGCTCGCCTGGCCGCCGGCGATCATCAGGAAGGGAGCGCCCACCACCATGTTGTACGACACGTAGAGCAAGGCCGCGACCAGCCAATGCCCGGCGCCCTGCGGCTTGCCCTGGGCCAGCTGATCCAGCTCGGCCAG
Organism: Pseudomonadota bacterium; assembly: GCA_023386765.1. Lineage (GTDB taxonomy): Bacteria > Pseudomonadota > Gammaproteobacteria > Burkholderiales > Burkholderiaceae_B > Bordetella. The sequence goes on from JAEWJD010000334.1 coordinate 4,080, forward strand.
CGGCAGATCGCGCGTACTCCAGGCGTAGATGGACAGCACCACCACCATCAGCACCAGCACCGGGGTGATGCTGCCGATGAAGGCGAGGATTTTTTCCACCCGCATGAATACGATGAGCACCGTGGCCACCATGACGGCGATGCTGCCGTAGTTGGCCGGGATGCCCCACTGCTGTTCCAGCAGCGAACCGCCTCCGGCAAA
>JAEWJD010000380.1 GCA_023386765.1 Pseudomonadota bacterium
TGATCCACAGCTGGCTCAACCGCATGCTGCTGCCCGACACGGTCGGCACCGGCGGCGACTCGCACACCCGCTTCCCGATCGGCATTTCCTTCCCGGCAGGTTCTGGCCTGGTGGCCTTTGCCGCCGCCACCGGCGTGATGCCGCTGGACATGCCGGAATCGGTACTGGTGCGCTTCAAGGGCAAGATGCAGCCCGGCGTGACGCTGCGCGATCTGGTCAACGCCATTCCGCTGTACGCCATCAAGCAAGGCATGCTGACCGTTGCCAAGCAGGGCAAGAAGAACATCTTCTCGGGCCGCATCCTGGAAATCGAAGGTCTGCCGGAGCTGAAGGTCGAACAGGCTTTCGAACTGTCGGACGCCTCGGCTGAGCGTTCGGCTGCCGGCTGCACGGTGCACCTGAACAAAGAACCGATCATCGAGTACATCAACAGCAACATCGTGATGCTCAAGTGGATGATCGCCAACGGCTATGAAGACGAGCGTTCGATCGTGCGCCGCATCAAGGCCATGGAAGCCTGGCTGGCCGATCCCCAGCTGCTGGAGCCGGATGCCGACGCCGAGTACGCGGCCGTCATCGAAATCGACCTGGCCGACATCCATGAGCCCATCGTGGCCTGCCCGAACGACCCGGACGACGTCAAGACGCTGTCGGATGTCGCGGGCGCCAAGATCGACGAAGTGTTCATCGGCAGCTGCATGACCAACATTGGTCACTTCCGTGCAGCCTCCAAGCTGCTCGAAGGCAAGCGCGACATCCCGGTCAAGCTGTGGGTTGCCCCGCCGACCAAGATGGATGCCCAGCAACTGACCGAAGAAGGCCACTACGGCGTCTTCGGCACGGCTGGCGCCCGCACCGAGATGCCGGGCTGCTCGCTGTGCATGGGTAACCAGGCTCAGGTCCGCGAAGGCGCGACCGTCATGTCGACCAGCACCCGCAACTTCCCGAACCGTCTGGGCAAGAACACCAACGTGTATCTGGGCTCGGCCGAACTGGCCGCCATCTGCTCGCGCCTGGGTCGCATCCCGACCAAGGACGAGTACATGGCCGACATGGGTGTCATCAACAAGAGCGGTGATCAGATCTACAAGTACCTGAACTTTGATCAGATCGCGGACTACAAGGACGTCGCCGACTCCGTGCCGGTGTAAACCCTGTGCCGACCCGGCGTTTTCACGCCGGGCCGCCCTTCCCCGCCCGCCGGTGCTCCCCGGCCGGCGGGTTTTTTATTTCATCCTGACCCCCGCGCTGCAGGCCGTTGGTACACGCCCAGCCCCGATGCAGGAGATTGCACTGCGGGATCACGAGCCTGCCGATGATCGCACCCAGGCCCGTGCCTGCATTGTTCCTAGGCGGCCCCGGATCGCAGAATGCATCGCAGGCCATTGTGTTGTTTACTTTTTCCACGCGGGCGCATTGCGAAAAAAACCGACATAAAACACGGTTCATTTCCAGGCGCGCCAGGTGCTTGATCGAGCAGGCATCCATCGGGTACAACACCGTGCGCCTGGGCTCTGCCCGGCCGAACGTAGGCTCCCGCCCCCGACCTACATGCCTGCCACCTCATTGACCACGGATGCACCGGGCCGGTGCTGAACCCTTCCGATGCCATGGCGATCCTGATCCCGAACCTGGCGGCCGCCGGGGCGGCCAGGCAGCAGCCCACCGCCGGCGAGATCCACCTGCTGGAGTACCTCTCGAGTCGTTTTGACGATACGGTCGAGGTCTATTTCCAGCCCTGCTTCAATGGGGATCGTCCGGACATCGTGCTGATATCCCCCCGTCAAGGGGTGATCATCATCGAGGTCAAGGACTGGAATCTCGATCTCTACCGCATCGACGAAAAAAACAAATGGTCCGTCAGCCTGGCGAGCGGACTGCAAGGCGTGAAATCTCCACTGGCACAGGTTTTTGCCTACAAGAAGAATTTTTTCGACGTCCACGTCAACGGCTTGCTTGAAAAGAGCCTGAAGAACAAGGCCTTCTTCAAGATCATCAACACCTACGTGTATTTCCATTGCGCCAGCCAGGCCACGATACGGCAACTCTACCAGCCGCAACTGGAACGGCTGGAAGAACAAGGCCGGCGCAATGCAGAACGCTTCAGACAGAAACAGATCCCGTTTGACCGCTACGAAGCGACGCGCGCTGCCATCGAGCAGGCTTCGTATCGCTTCCAACGCGACAAGTCTCTCTGTCTCTGTGCGAATCAACTCTCCGGCATCCGTTTCCCGCAACAGGTGGCGGGCGTGGTTTTCGATGCCTCCGTCTACAGCGAGTTCAAGCGTCTGCTGGACCCCCCATTTCACTATGCCTCGGAGGGCAAACCGCCCCGCTATACCGACAGGCAGGCGCGGTTGATTCAAAGCGAGGCCGGGGCGCGTGCCAAGATCTGCGGTCTGGCAGGCTCGGGCAAGACCGTGGTGCTGGCAGGCAGAGCCGTCAATGCCCACAAGCGACACGGCGGCAGCGTGCTGGTCCTGACGTTCAATATCACCCTGGGCAGCTACATCCGCGACAAGATCAGCGCCGTGCGGGAGGACTTTCCTTGGTCAGCCTTTGATATCAACAACTACCATCGTTTCCTCACGAATGCCCTGAACAACTCCGACATCGAGATCGAACTTCCCGAACATCTTCAATACGATGGCCCGAACCGCCAGATCGCCAGGCAGATCGCGATCAAGCGCGATCAGTATTTCGAAACAGAGTACTTCAGCAACCTGAAGGTGCTCGAGGGTGCTGAGATAAAGACCCGCTACGACACGATCCTGATCGATGAAATCCAGGACTACAAACCCGAGTGGATCAAGATCATCCGCGCCTATTTCCTGGAAGAAGGGGGAGAGATGCTGCTTTTTGGCGACGAAAAGCAGAATATCTATCAGCGTGCACTGGACGAAGAGCGACGCTCCAAGGTGGTTGAAGGATTCGGGAAATGGATCAAGCTCACCAAGAGCTTCCGCTACGCGGCGGAGTCACCGATCATCCCGCTGGTCGAAGCGTTCCAGAAGCAGTTCCTGCTGCAGGACTACACCCTGGATTCAGACGAATCGTTTCAGCTGAGCCTCGCCAGCGTCGGAATCCAGGCTTACGGCACCTTTGATCGGGCGCATATCTCCCGGCTCGGCGCGAGCATCATCGCGGTCGCGAAAACGCACCAGGTCCACCCCAACGATATTTCGATCATTTCTTCCCAGGAAGAGGTGCTGCGCGGCCTGGATCACGAACTGCGCACGGGGCCGACACATCAGGAAAGAACGCTTTGCTCTTTCCCATCGCACGAGGTCACGGCCCATCCGAAGTACTCGAAAAGCTACGACAAGATCAGCATTGCAAAAAAGATCGGATTCAACCTCAACAGCGGCGTCATGAAGCTGAGTTCAACGCACAGCTTCAAGGGGTTTGAGTCGCCGCTCGTGTTCCTGCTGGTCAACAACAGCGACAGCCCGGAGATGGTCTTCACCGGGCTGACGCGTGCCAAGCAAGATCTGATGGTGCTGCTGGAGGCGGACAGCCCATATCTGGGATTTTTCAGCAAGCACCTGAATCCGCTCGATTCCGATGCGGTCGCAGGTGCCTGAAAGAGACCGGCCAGGCCGCCTGCAGCGGCCCAGCGGGCCTCAAAATGCCATGCTGGCCGTCAGGGTGAAGGTACGCGGGGCGCCCTGCACCAGATAACCGCTGCCGGGATAGCCGCCCACCGAGGCCCAATAACGGCGGTTGGCCAGATTCTCGACCCGGGCACGCCAAACCACCTCATGGCCGGCGATTTCGCTGTCATAGCGTACGCCTGCGTCCAGGCGGGTCCAGCCCGGCACTTTCAAGGTATTGGCGGCATCGGCATACGAGGCCGCGGTATAGACCAGGCGGCCATCGACGGCCAGCCCGTCCACGCCGGGCACATCCCACTCCACGCCCAGGTTGGCCTGGTAGCGCGGCACGCCGATCACCCGCTTGCCGTCGGTGGCGCTCTGGCCGGTCGCACGCTGGCGGGCATCCAGCCAGGTCATGCCGCCCAGCACGCGCAGCCCGGGATTGACCTGCCCGTACCAGCTCAGCTCCACGCCCCGATGACGATCCTTACCTGCTTCGGAAAAGACCTGCTGTGCGTTGACAAAGGCGCGCGGTTTATCGGTCGTGAAAAAGGCCAGCCCCGCCCCCAGGCCGTCGTGCTCGAGTTTGACGCCCACCTCTTTCTGCTTGGATACATAGGGCCGCAACATCGCGCCGGCATTGCGCACCGGCAGGCCATTGGCATTGGCCGGTGCGGTGGCACCCGCGGTCAGGGCTTCGATGTAGTTGCCATACAGCGAAAGCGCCGGCGTAATGCGCCACACCAAACCTGCGGCCGGAGAATTGCGGCTTTCATCGTAGGCCTTGCCCGCGATACCGGTGTTGTAGGCAAAGTCACGGCTGTAGAGCCGCTGGTGCCGCAGGCCCAGCGTCAGCAGCACCTGCTCATCGAGCAGGGACAACGTATCGCCCAGCGCCACGCTGCTCATGCGTATCCGGCCATTGAGCGCGGGATCGCCCAGATCATTGCCGAACAGGGTGTCGGCATTGAATGCAGGTTGGGGAATGCGCACCGGGTCATAGATATTGGTGGCAGTGGTGTGCTTCCAGTCCATGGCGTAGGCATTCTTTTTTTCCAGCTGGAAGTAAGTTGCCGCCAGGACCATCTGGTGTTGCACGGGGCCGGTATCGAATTGGGCCCGCAAGCCCATTTCGGCCGTGTCGACCTTATCCTTGCGCACGTTGTCGAAACGGTAGAACTGACCATTCCCCGCGGCATCGACGTTATTGATGTTGGCCAGCGAGTTCTTTTCGGTGCTGCTGCGATGGCCATAGGCCAGGTAAGCGGTCAGGCTATCGTTGACGTCGTACTCGCCGCGCAGCGTACCGAATACATCGCGCTCATTGGAATAGCTCCAGTCCTGGGCATAGTTGAGGCTGGCCTTGGGTGCCTTGGGAACCGAAGTGGCATTGCCGGCCAGCGTGACGTTGGGCCGGCCGCGCTTGATGCGGTTGTTCTGGTAGCCGATGTCGGCCGACAGGCGGGCGCGGTCATTGCGCCAGTCCAGGCCGATCAGCATGGCCGTGGTACGGCCGAACTCGCCATCGACACCGCTCTCGCCGCCACGCTGCCCCAGATTGATGCGAATGCCCGTGCTCTCGTCGGGCCCGAAGCGGCGCGCGATATCCGCCGAAAACTGGGCTGCACCTCCGGAGGAAATACCGGTGGTGAACTGCGTGAGCGGCTCGTTGGGCGCACGCTTGGGAACCAGGTTGATGGCGCCGCCCACCCCGCCGCCGGTGGGCGGCGTGCCGGTGAGGAAGTTGGAAGCGCCGCGCAGCACTTCAACGCGCTCGAAGAACTCGGAGGCGATGTACTGACGCGGCATCAAGCCATACAGGCCGTTGTAGGCGACGTCTTCGGAGCCCAGGATAAAACCGCGGATGAAATAGGACTCCTGAAAATTACCGAACCCCCGCGCCACGCGGACGGCCGGGTCATTCTGGAGGACGTCGGCGACGCTGCGCGCCTGGCGATCCTGGATCAGCCCGCTGGTATAGCTGGTGATAGAGAACGGCGTGGCCAGATTCTCGCGCGTGCCGAGGATGCCGGCGCGTGCGCCGCTGGCGACCTGCCCGCCATCAAAAACCGGCGCCAGCCCTTCGGCCGACGCATCGGCACTGGCCTCCACCCGGATGGCCCCGAGGGTGACAGCGTTGTTTTGGGGGACCGGCGCGGTCTGGGCCTGGGCCACCCCGAATGGCAGCACGGCCACCAGGCAGGCGCTGCAGGAGAGTATCTTCATCATTCGTCCGTGTAAGAGTCTGTTTGCCGACGGATCCCGCCGTCGCTCAAGCCGCAGGCGCTTGCCTGCGCCAGGGCTGACCGGTTCGATGCCAGCCAGCGGAAAGCATAACAAATATCAATAACGATTCTTATTGCTATTCTTATTATTGGCTGAATGCCCGCCCTGATCGGCCCGAAAACGTGGTTCTGCTCCGTTAACACTTAGAATCCCGCTGACGAACACGGAAAGAAGACTTTCAGAATGCAGAGACTGCTCGGACGCCTGGCCCTGCCTTTGCTCCTGGCGGCCCTGACGGGCTGCGCCAGCACCCGTCCGCCCGCCAATCCCGAGAACATCTGCGCCATCTTCCGGGAAAAACCGGACTGGCATGATGCCGCCCTGAAGACGCGCGATAAATGGGGCGTACCGGTTCAGGTGCCGCTGGCGATGATGTACCAGGAGTCGAGTTTCAAGCATGACGCCCTGCCCCCCCGGTACTACTTCCTGGGTTTCATCCCGTGGGGGCGCGTCAGTTCGGCGTATGGGTACGCGCAGGCCAAGGACGAAACCTGGGCCGACTACAAGCGTGAAGCCGGCGGCTGGTTTTCAAGCCGCGACAATTTTGCCGACGCCATGGATTTCATGGGCTGGTACATGGACAAAAGCCAGCGAAGCAATGGCGTATCGAAATGGGACGCCTATGCCCAGTACCTGAATTACCACGAAGGTTGGACCGGTTATCGCAGGGGCAGCCACCAGCGCAAGGCCTGGCTGCTGCGCGTGGCAGGCCAGGTCCAGGCCCGCGCCGAGCGTTTCGGCGCCCAGTACCGCCAATGCGAAAGCGACCTCGGCCGAGGCGGCTGGCTGTTCTGAGCAGCCGCGACTTGCGAGGCCGCAAGGTCGGCGTCATCCAGTTTGGCGATAATAGGAAAAACGACGGGCCGGCAACGCGGTGGAATTTTGACCGCTGCCGCATGTCATATATAAGATTCAGGACATTGCGTTAATCTGTGGTGGCCACCATCCCACCGGCAACGACGCAGCACCGCTACAAAATGGCAGTTTTACGCGGTCACACAACCCGGAGCCCATCATGCCGCACAACACATTCAAAACCCTCAAGACGTTCAAGATCGGGAACAAGACCTGTCAGTACTATTCCTTGCCCGCGCTGGGCAAGTCGCTGGGCATCGACGTCTCGCGACTGCCGGTATCGATCCGGGTGGTTCTGGAATCCGTGCTGCGCAACTGCGACGGCCAGAAGGTGACCGAGGAACACATCCGCCAACTGGCGGGTTGGCAGCCCAACGCCAAGCGCGAAGAGGAAATCCCCTTTGTGGTGGCACGTGTGGTGCTGCAGGATTTCACCGGGGTGCCGCTGCTGGCCGACATCGCGGCCATGCGTTCGGTCGCCGCCAAGATGGGCAAGGCGCCCACCCGCATCGAGCCGCTGGTCCCTGTGGACCTGGTGGTTGACCACTCGGTCATGATCGACTACTTCGGCACCAAGCGCGCCCTCGACCTGAACATGAAACTGGAATTCCAGCGCAACCGCGAGCGCTACCAGTTCATGAAGTGGGGCATGCAGGCATTCGACACCTTTGGCGTGGTGCCTCCGGGCTTTGGCATCGTGCACCAGGTCAACCTGGAGTACCTGGCGCGCGGGGTGCACTTTGACCGCAAGAACAAGGTCTATTACCCCGACTCGCTGGTGGGCACCGACAGCCACACCACCATGATCAACGGCATCGGCGTGGTCGGCTGGGGCGTGGGCGGCATTGAAGCCGAAGCCGGCATGCTGGGCCAGCCGGTGTACTTCCTGACCCCCGACGTGGTCGGCGTGGAGCTCAAAGGCCAGCTGCGCGGTGGCGTGACCGCCACCGACCTGGTGCTGACCATTACCGAAATGCTGCGCCGCGAGAAAGTGGTCGGCAAGTTCGTCGAGTTCTGCGGCGAAGGCACAGCCAGCCTGTCGGTCACCGACCGCGCCACCATCGGCAACATGGCGCCGGAGTATGGCGCAACCATGGGATTCTTCCCGGTCGACGATCGCACCATCGACTATTTCAAGGGCACCGGCCGCACGCCGAGCGAAATCGCCGCCTTCGAAGCCTATTTCAAGGCCCAGAAGATGTTTGGCGTGCCCAAGGCCAGCCAGATCAACTACAGCAAACTGCTGACGCTGGATCTGTCGACCGTGGCCCCCTCGCTGGCCGGCCCCAAGCGCCCGCAGGACCGCATCGAGATCGGCAACGTCAAGAACACCTTCATCGACCTGTTCTCCAAGCCGGTGGCCGAGAACGGTTTCAACCAGCCGGCCGACAAGCTCGACCAGCAGTACACCACCAGCGCGGGCACCAAGCTGAAGAATGGCGACATCCTGATTGCCGCCATCACGTCGTGCACCAACACTTCCAACCCCAGCGTGCTGCTGGCCGCTGGCCTGCTCGCCAAGAAAGCCGTGGAAGCCGGGCTGAAGGTGCCCAAGCACATCAAGACGTCGCTGGCCCCGGGATCGCGCGTGGTCACCGAGTACCTGACCAAGACCGGCCTGATGCCTTACCTGGACAAGCTCGGATTCGACGTGGCGGCCTACGGCTGCACCACCTGCATCGGCAACGCCGGCGACCTTGCCCCGGACCTGAACGAAGCCATCATCGGCAACGATCTGATCTGCGCGGCGGTGCTGTCGGGCAACCGCAACTTCGAAGCCCGCATCCACCCCAACATCAAGGCCAACTTCCTGGCCTCGCCGCCGCTGGTCGTGGCCTATGCCCTGGCAGGCACGATGACGCGCGACCTGATGACCGAGCCGGTCGGCAAGGGCAAGCACGGCGACGTGTGGCTGGGCGACATCTGGCCCTCGACCGAAGAAGTCGATGCGCTGCTCAAGTACGCCATGAACCCCAAGGCCTTCAAGGCCAACTACAGCCAGGTCAAGAGCAACCCGGGCAAGCTGTGGGAGAACATCAAGGGCGTGAAGGGCGAAACCTACAACTGGCCGGATTCGACCTATATCGCCGAGCCGCCCTTCTTCGACGGTTTCGAAATGCAGCCGGGCGCGATGCCCGTGATCAAGGGCGCACGCGCACTGGGCGTGTTCGGTGATTCGGTCACCACTGACCACATCTCGCCGGCTGGCTCCATCAAGGAGACGTCACCGGCGGGCAAGTGGTTGATGGCCAACGGCGTGCAAAAGGCCGACTTCAACAGCTATGGCTCACGCCGCGGCAATCACGAGATCATGATGCGCGGCACCTTCGCCAACGTACGCATCAAGAACCTGATGATCCCGGCGCTGCCCGACGGCAGCCGCTTCGAGGGCGGGGACACGCTGTACCAGCCCAGCGGCGAACAGATGTCGATCTACGACGCGGCCATGAAGTATGTGGCGGCCGGCACGCCTTCGGTGGTGTTTGGCGGCGAAGAGTACGGCACCGGATCCTCGCGCGACTGGGCTGCCAAGGGCACCCAGCTGCTGGGGGTGAAGGCGGTCATCACGCGCAGCTTCGAACGTATCCACCGCAGCAACCTGGTGGGCATGGGCGTGCTGCCGTTGCAGTTCAAGGGTGACGACAGCGTGCAGTCGCTGGGCATCCGCGGCGACGAGACCTTCGATATCTCTGGCCTGGAAAACGGCATCAAGCCGATGCAGGACGTCACCTTGACCATCCACCGCCAGGACGGCAGCAAGCAGGATGTGTCGCTGCTGCTGCGCATCGACACCCCGATCGAGGTGGATTACTACCAGCACGGCGGGATCCTGCCCTACGTGCTGCGTCAGTTGCTGGAAGACTGACCTCGAAAGGCGCAGCCCCATCCGGGCTGCGCCTGCAGCACCGCTTGAAACACGACAGCCCCCATCTGGGGGCTGTCGTGTTTGTGGCGTCCTGGTTGACGACGTGCTTAGCGATCGCCGAACTGGTAGGCGTCCATGGCCAGGGCACCGTAGCTGATTTCGTCGGTCAAACGCAGGGCGGGCAATCCGCCAGCGCCCAGCGCCACGTAGAAAGGCATGAGATGGTCGTCGTGCGGGTGCGCCTGGCGCGCACCAGGGGCCTGGTCCTCCCAGTCCAGCAATGCCTTCACGTCGCCGGCCTGCAGCTGTTGCGCAAACCAGTCCTGGAACCCCGGCACATAGGCACAGGGCGCGGCATCCTGCGGCATGCGGACATCGCGCAGATTGTGCGTCAACGAGCCCGAGCCGATGATCAGCACGCCTTCGTCACGCAACGGTGCCAGAGCCTGGCCCAAGGCATGCTGCCCGGCCGCCGACAAGCCGGCATCCAGTGAGAGCTGGACCACCGGGACGTCTGCTTGCGGATACAGGTAGCGCAAGGGCACCCAGGCGCCGTGATCCAGCGGCTGGGCCGCGTCTTCCTGCACCGCGTAGCCCGCCTTCCCGAGCAGATCGCGCACCCGCCCGGCGAGCGCCGGATCGCCCGGCGCGTCATAGCGCAGCTGGTACAGCTCGGCGGGAAAGCCGCCAAAGTCGTGCCAGGCCTGTTGCTGACTGCGGGTCGTGACGGCCAGCCCGTGGCCCCGCCAGTGCGGCGAGACCACCAGAATGGCTTTGGGCCGTGCCGCCAGCGCGGCACTCCATTGCGCCAACGCCTCACCGGCGCGGCCAGGTTCGACCGCCATCATGGGCGATCCATGCGAAACGAAAAGAACGGGCCAGGTCATGGCAGGAACCTCCAATCGGTAATGCAGGCATTGTGCCTGCCCCCTGGCGGGCAATAAACCCTCTGTTCCGCCATACAGTATTGCTTAATCAGCAACAGTAAACCGCCCCGATCACGCGGGAGCGGTAAACTACACCGTTACGCATTTTCCAAGCTTCTATATAAAAAAATGGCTCGTACCCGCAGCACTACCGCCCCTCGCCTGAACCGCGATGCAACGCGCCTGGTCAGTCTGGCCCAGGCACTGAACCGCTCCGGCAGCCGGGTCGAGGACCTGTTCTGGGAGGGACAGCTGGCCGAGGCTATCGGCAAGCTGCTGCGCCCGGGCAGCGACGGTCCGCTGGAAGCGGCGCTGGACCATCTGGCACAACTTGACGTCGGCGCCTATGAGGTGCTGATCGAACAGGCTGAAACGCTTTCCGAGTCCATGAAGGCCGAGAAAAACGGCGTTGTCCATGATGTGTTGCTGCTGGTCGCACCCGTGGTGGCATGGACCCGCTACGCCATCCCCACCGGGCCGATTCCCGCTGCTGCACAAGAAGCCCTGCTGGCGCAATTGCATGGCCATGTGCTGGCCGCCGATGCCCGCGTGGCGCTGTTGCCGCATCTGGTCAGCATCGATCAGATGCCGCGCACCTTCGCCGAGACCGCGCAGCTCATGCAGCGCCTGGCCGCTCAGGCGCTGGGCAGCGCGCCGGCACGTGCGCTGGTCGATCCGGACATCGAAACCGCCAACATGCTGGCCGACACCCGCTACCTGGTGGCCGCGGTGGCGGTACCGGAGCATGGCCCGGTGTTCCGCTGGCAGGAACAGCCCGACGAGCCAGAAGCGAGCCGCGACGCCTGCCTGGTACGCTGGGCCGAACAGGTTCAGCCCACGCTGGCCACGCTCTTGCCGGGCTGTGGCCTGGAGTGCCTGCTGCCCGACGCCTATTACGTCAGCAATCGCGAGGCCGACCGCCGCGTGCGTCCGCTGTCGCTGCTGGCCGCCGTCACGTGGCTGGAGGGTGCCACCAACCTGCCGGCTGGCCAGTTGCGCGCTGTGATCGCCGCCTGCGGCGAGCAGCAGATCGAGGAGTACCGTATCGGCTTCACGCCGCGCAATAGCAACGATGTCTACTACGGTTGCGTCTGGCCGGTTTATGGCCGTGAAGAAGAGGCACCGCTCGAAGACGGCGCCAGCATCGATGTGGTGGACCAGATCGCCGCCCTGCTCAAGGAGTATGGCGTCACCGAGATCCGGCGCATCCCGGGCTGCCTGCAGCCTGAGTTCTGCGACGATTGCAGCGCTCCGTATTTCCCGGACCCGCTGGGCGTGCTGGTACACGCCGAGCTGCCGGAAGACGCGGAAACCGTGCCGGCCAAATTCCACTGACCCCCGCATGCACGCCGATATTTTCTGTCGCGTGGGCGACAATTACGGCGACATCGGCGTGTGCTGGCGCCTGGCGCGCCGTCTGCACGAAGGCCACGGCTGGCAACTGCGGTTGTGGGTCGACAACCTGGAGGCGTTCGCGCGCCTGCAGCCGGATGTCGACCCAGCCCTTGCCGTGCAGGCGTTGGGCGGCATCGACATCCGACGCTGGGACGACACGGCAACCGATGCGCCCGGCCAAGTCGTGATCGAGGCTTTCGCCTGCGATCCTCCCGCGCGTTTCGTGACCGCCATGCGGGCGCAGGCACAGCCGCCGGTCTGGATCAACCTGGAGTACCTCAGCGCCGAAGACTGGGTCCAGGATTGCCACGGGTTGCCCTCGATGCGCCCCGACGGCTTGCGCAAGCATTTTTTCTTTCCGGGCTTCAGCGCCCGTACCGGCGGGCTGATCCGCGAAGCAGGGTTGACGCAGGCACGCGATGCCTGGCAAGCGGATGCTGCCGCCCAGGCAGCCTTCCTGCGCGACCTGGGTGTCGTGCGCACGCAACCGGACAGCCGCCTGGTGACGCTGTTCTGCTACCCCCATGCGCCCTACCTGGAGCTGGCCCGGGCGCTGTCCAGCCACCCCACCCTGCTACTGGCGCCGCAAGGCGTGGCCCCCGGCCTCGAGGCCGCCGCAGGCGGCCTGTTGCAGATCGCGCGGATCCCCTTCGTGACCCAGCCCGATTTCGATCGCCTGCTCTGGAGCGCAGACCTGAACTTCGTGCGCGGCGAAGACTCTTTCATCCGTGCTGCCTGGGCCGCACGGCCCCTGGTATGGCAGATCTACCCGCAGGATGACGACGTGCACCTGGACAAGCTGGATGCCTGGCTGCAACGTTACCCGGCGCCGCCCGCCGCGCGCGAGCTGATGCTGCGCTGGAACGCCAGCCAGACGCGGGCCGACTGGCCCGGCACGCTGGCCGCTGCCCTGCAGGGCAGCCAGTGGACACAATGGCAGGATCAGGCCCGCCAATGGGATGCCGAGCAGGCCGCGCGCCCCGATTTAGGGGACAGTCTTGTGAAATTTTGCGCTGATATCATCAACTCGCGCTAGAATAGAAAGTTACCTCAGCGAGCCTGCCGAGCCGCCCGCGGCAAATCTCGCAACACTGCTTGGATTCTTTTCTGCCTCCCGGGGCGCGCGGCATGGGCAGATACCGCAGCGCGCAGCAACGGCGAGCGCGCATTTACCCCCGGAGTTTTAATCGATGAAAACCGCTCAGGAACTGCGAGTCGGCAACGTAGTAATGGTCGGCAAGGATCCGCAGGTGGTCCAGAAGACCGAATACAACAAGTCCGGCCGCAACGCCGCCGTCGTCAAGCTGAAGTTCAAGAACCTGCTGACCGGTTCGGCCAGCGAATCGGTCTACAAGGCTGATGAAAAGTTCGACATCATCATGCTCGACCGCAAGGAGTGCACCTACTCCTACTTCGCCGACCCGATGTATGTCTTCATGGACGGCGAGTACAACCAGTACGAAATCGAGGCCGAGAGCATGGGCGATGCCCTGAACTACCTCGAAGAAGGCATGGAAGTCGAAGCCGTCTTCTACGAAGGCCGCGCCATTTCCATCGAACTGCCGACCATCCTGGTCCGCGAGATCACCTACACCGAGCCCGCCGTGCGCGGCGACACCTCGGGCAAGGTGCTCAAGCCCGCCAAGATCAACACCGGCTTCGAACTGCCCGTGCCGCTGTTCTGCGAAATCGGCGACAAGATCGAAATCGACACGCGTACCAACGAGTACCGTAGCCGCGTCAACTGATCGCCCACACGGGCCCATGCCCGTGACTGGCGCCTGACCGGCCGACACGCCCGCCCCTTGAAGGCGGGCGTGTCGTTTTTAGCGCTAGAAACGATGCCGCATCCCGACAGTCAGGACCTCCCGGGCAAACGGACCGCCAAAACGCCGGATGGCATAGGCATAGAGGCTGGTGCGCTTGGACAGGTCATACTGATAGCCCGTGGCCACGCTGTAGAAATGCAGTACCGGCCCATACTGCAGCGCCATGCGCAGTTTTCCCGAACCGCCGACATCGAAGCGCCCGCCCAGGGTATAGGCATGCCAATAACCTTTTTGGGCTGCCACGCCCCGGCTGATGCCATACAGGCGCCCCACTCCCAGGCTCACGGCGTAACCTTCGGGCTCGTAGGCTACCGTGGCTTGATAGTTACGCGCCGGATGACGTGTTTCTTTGTCGCGTGGTAACAGCCCATCGAACGTCACGGCAGCCGACCATGGGCCGCTGGCGTACTGCACGCCGGCGGTAACGAGCTTGTCTCGCCGCCGTTTTTTTTCGTCTTCGTTGTCGCGCACGCCAAAACTGTAGCCACCGGCCAGCGAGAACGAACCGAGCTTGGGCGAGAAGTAGAAAATGCTGTTGTCGACCAGCGCCGCATAACCGGTGTCGCCATAGCCCGCGGGCATGACCAGATCGCCGGCGCCGCCCCAGCCGCCGTTAAAGCCGGCATCCATGCTGCCCCACTGCCCGCCCATCACGACCTGGCGGCCCAGCCGCAGCTCACCGTAAGGCCCCTCAAGGCCAAGGGAAGCCTCGCCGTTGAAGCGTTGCCCGTCCAGCAGGAGCTTGCCGTTGCCCATGTTGAACAGGGTTTGCAGAATGAAAGAGGTCCGCCAGCCGCCGCCCAGCTCTTCCGCGCCGCTCAGGGCGACATAGGAAGAAGAGCGCCCGCCACTCACGGTGCGCAGGCGCCGGGAATCATCCGAGGTAGTCACCCGCAGCCCCATGTCGACCGAGCCATAGAGCTTCAGGCTGGAAGTGGCTGACCATACCGGGGTGCTGGCGCAGGCAATGAGCGTCGCCGCCCAGGCTGCGACATGGGAATTCCGCATGCTTGTCTCCTGATCGAAAACAGGTCTCTCGAGGACCTGAGGAGACCAGTCTGCGTAGACAACACGCAACGCTGCCGGGGAGACAGAAAGATCGGAAAAAAGCCTGGGGGGGCTGCAACCGCCGGTTGCAGCAAGGGGCAGGAGACTATTGCAGCTGTTCGTCGTCGAGAAAGGCAGGCAATGCCATGACTGCAATGCCATCCTCGGCCAGTTCAGCCCGCTCTTCGGGCGTCGCAACGCCACGGATGGGGCGCTCGGCAGCCTCGCCCTCATGGATGCGGCGCGCTTCGGCGGCAAAGGAAGCGCCCACGTTTTCCGTCTTGCGCACCAGCTCGCGCACCTTGCGCAGCACTTCGGCCTGCAATGCCATTGCCTGGCCCGGCACTGCGGCCGCGTCACCCGCAGGCGGCCGCGCGGCGGTCTCAGGCGTCGGCGCGGGTTGACGCAGGTGGGAAACGTTCAGGCGCGGCGCGGACAAGCGCTTGGTGATCTGCGCCGATGCGCAGATCGGACAGCTCAGCAGGCCGCGCGCCTGCTGCGCGTCGTAGTCGTCGTGCGAAGAGAACCAGCCCTCGAAGACGTGGCCGTGCTCGCACTCCAGATCAAAAACTTTCAAAGCCATGGCACATGAGGAAAAAACCGGGCGAAAACCGAATCCCGCCTGCACTTTCTGCACAGAGGTATCGGGCAGCCAGAGCATACCTCTACTGGCGAACGGGCGCGACCCGCCGCGCCTGGGCTCAGGCCAGCAGGCGCGTATGCACGCCCGGCAACCAGGCGGCCAGCCAATCCTCGCGGGACGATGCCGGCGGTTCGCGCAGCAGCCCCTCGATGCATTCACTCAAGGCCGCCGTATCGCTCTGGGCTGGCGGCGCGCCGGCAGCATGGTCGCAGAGGGTACAGGCCAGGGCGATGCCCTGTTGGGCGGCGATCTCCTGCGCATTCGGCCCGCGCAGCGGATCATAGCGATTGACCACCAGCCGCAAGGTGTGACGCGGCAGTTGGCCATCGAGCGTCTGCAACAAGGCAGCCAAGGCGCTCTGGGCGGCAGCGCTCTGGTCCGTGACCACCCAGGTTTCCTGGGCTCCGAACGCCAGCGGCGTGATACAGGGATGCGGCCCGACACCGCCGGCATCGATCACCAGCAGGCCATAGTGACGCCGCAGACATTCACTGACCCAGCGTGCCTCGCGCGGCGGCAAGGCAGGACGCTGTGCGTCGCCAGGCAGCCCCAGCGCGGCGATGCCCCCTGGCGTGTGATCCATGACACTGGCCAGCAAGGTGCCATCCATCTGCAGCAGATCGCGCAGCAACTGGGCACTGTCATAAGCCGCGCTCAGTTCGAGATAGCGCAGGCTGTCGTTGCGTGGCCAGCCCAGGTCCAACAGGCAAACCCGCTCCGCCATGGGACGCTCTACCGCCAACCCGGGCGTCCGGGCCCCCGCGGCAAGACCCTGTCCATCCTCCCGGGGATAGCCCAACTGCTGCTGTGCCAGCTGTGCAGCTCGCACGGCAACCGTACTGGCGCCCACGCCTGCCTTTGCAGCAAGCACCAGCAGGCTACGCTGCAGCCCCCCCTTGCCCGGCCCGACACCACGCTCATTGATCAGGCGCTGCACCACGCCGCGGATCTCCGCCGGATCCCGTATGGGATCGATGAAATCGCGGAGACCGGCACGCAGCGCCGTGACCGCGCCCTCCGGTTGAGACAGATTTCCGACCGCCACCTTGGGCAGGCCAGGAGAAAGGCTCTGCAGCGCTTGTGCCAAGGCGACGGCCTGGTCGAGTTGTTGCGCTTGCTGCCGGCCCATGGAGAAGTCCAGGAAGACCACGGCCGGTTCAAACGCGGTCAGGTACGATGCCAAGGCGGCCTGGTCCGGAGCCAGGCACCTCAGCCGCCCCTGTTCGCCCAGCGCCTGCGCGAGCAGGCCTTGCAGCTCGGGATCTGTCGAGAGAAAAAGAAAATCCAGCGTACCGCTCTGCCCCGCTGCCCACTCTCTTGCGTGTGTTTCCATAGCGCTCACTGTGAGATAAGCGGCATCTGCCATGCCGTCATTCGGGCCAGCAGCCGCGGCACACGACCATTTTCACAGCAGACCTGGCTGGCCTGCCGTATTGACACCAGCTTCAACGATCGAGATTACCTGAATCTGTGCGATTCGCGGCCTGGCGCCACCCGGGTAATCCCGATGATTGGCGCATGATGGCGAGAAATACCGGCGGGGATACCAGCTTTACGGGAGGGCCGTCCACCTCCTTGGCGGCCCATGAGCCCGCATGCAACGCGCTCTTGCGCGGCAAAGTTCAGACGCCGAAGCTTAACCTCGGCACCGCATCCAGCAGTCTTTTCGTCAGGGGATGCTGAGGGTGATGCAGGACATCGGCGGCCGAGCCGAGCTCGACGATCCGGCCCTCACCCATGACGGCGATGCGATCGGCCAGATACTCCACCACGCCGAAATTGTGTGTGATGAAGAGATAGGCGATACCGAGCTCGGCCTGCAGCTCACGCAGCAGATCCAGAATCTGCGCCTGAACGGAGACGTCGAGCGCGGAAGTCGGCTCATCGCAGATGAGCACCTTCGGCTCGACAGCCAGCGCGCGTGCAATGGCGATACGCTGGCGCTGGCCGCCGGAGAACTCATGCGGATAGCGCCGCACGGTATCTTCCGGCAGGCCGACGCGGCGCAGCAATTCTTCTGCGCGCGTGCGGCGCTGTTCGGCGGACTGCCCAGGGTGGAGCGAGGCGACACCTTCATCGAGAATGTCACCGATCCGCATGCGCGGGTTCAGGGAGGCATAGGGGTCCTGGAACACGATCTGGATCTGACGCCGCAGGGACTGCAGCCGCCGACGGCTGGCCGTCAGGAGATCGGCACCATCCAGGGTGGCCCGCCCGGTGATGCGTGCACCATCCAGCAGGCGCAGCAACGCCTTGCCGGTGGTGGTCTTGCCGCAACCGGACTCTCCCAGCAGCGCGAGGGTTTCACCGGCGTGCAGCGTGAAGTCCACGCCGTTGACGGCCGTCACCCATTCCTTGCCACGCCGCAACATGCCCCGGCGCAGGGGATAGCCCACGCAAAGCCCGCTGACCTCGAGCACTGGCGGCGCGACGGCCGGCGGGATAGCCGATTTGGGACTGACGTGGGCCTCATTGGCCTGGCCCACGGCCGACAAGGGGCGGCCGCGCTTGTCGAAGGTCGGGATGGCTGCGAACAGCTCCCGGGCATAGGGATGCCGCGGCGCGGCAAAGAAGGCTGCAGCGCTGTCGGCCTCGACGATCTCCCCACCCCGCATCAAGGCGACGTGATGCGCGGTCTGGCGCACGATGGCAAGGTCATGGGTGATAAGCAGCACCGCCATGCCCATCTCGCGCTGGATGTCGGCCAGCAGTGCCAGCACCTGGGCCTGCACGGTGACGTCAAGGGCCGTGGTGGGCTCATCGGCGATCAGCAGGCGCGGCTCGGCCGCCAGCGCGATGGCAATCATGACACGCTGCTTCTGCCCCCCCGAGAACTGGAAGGGGTAATCATCGATGCGCCGCTCCGGCTCCGGGATGCCCACGCGCCGCAGCCACTCGATGGCACGCTGACGCGCTGCCGTCCCCCGCAGGGAAGTATGGGTGACGAGCGTCTCGCAGATCTGGTCGCCCACCCGCATGACGGGATTCAGGCTGGTCGAAGGCTCCTGGAAGATGATCCCGATACGACCGCCGCGAACATCCCGCATCTGACGCTCGGTGAAGGTATTCAGGTCTTCGCCGGCCAACTCCACCTGACCGCCCACGATGCGCCCGGCATCAGGCAACAGGCGCAACAGCGCCAGCGCCGTCATGCTCTTGCCGCTGCCCGACTCGCCCACCAGGGCGAAGGTCTGCCCCTGCTCGATGGCCAGACTCAGGCGCCTGACCACCGGCGTGAGCCGGTCGTCGGCCTGCACCACCACATCCAGATCGTGAACCTTGAGCATGCTCATCGGGTGCCTCCGACAGCGGGTTTGAGGGTGGGCTTCATGCGACGGCTGCGCGGATCGAAGGCATCGCGCACGCCATCGGCAAACAGGTTGGCGGCCAGCACCAGGGTCACCAGGAAGATGAAAGCGCTCAGCAGGTTCCACCAGATCATCGGATCACGCGACATTTCAAAGCGCGCGCTATCGATCATGGAGCCGAAGGAGTTCATGCTGGGATCCACACCGATGCCGAGATAGGACAGCACTGCCTCATAGAGCACCAGGCCGGAGAACTCCAGCACCGCCGTGATCAGCACGATGTGCATCACGTTGGGTAGCAGATGGCGCATCATGATGCGCCAGTGCGAAACCCCGAAGGCCCGCGCCGCCTGGACGTATTCCTGCTCGCGCAGCTTGAGGGTTTCGGCGCGCAGCAGGCGGCACAGCGCCGACCAGCCGGTCAGGCCGAGAATCATGCACAGCAGAAACAGGCGGATATCGGCACGCGCGGCGGAGGTGTCAAAGTAGGCGGCGTGCTTGTCGATGTAGACCTGCATCATGAGGATGCAGGCCGCCACCAGCAACACCCCGGGGATGGAGGTCAGGGTGGTGTAGAGGTATTGGATGGCGTCGTCCACGCGCCCTTTGAAGTAACCGGCGGCGATCCCGAAGCCGATGGCCGGCGGCAGCATGGCCAGCGTGGTCAGGGTGCCGATCACCAACGCCGTGCGCACGCTCTTGAGTGCCTGCCAGAGCACGTCGTTGCCGGTGCGATCGGTACCCAGCACGTGGTAGCCGGTAGACAACATGCCCAGCCCGCCCACCGCGAGGCAAAGCACCAGCAGGGTCAGCCACATGGCGCGCCAGGGGACATCGCTCTGGGCCCGCCACAGCTGCGCGGGTGCCACCTTGCCGGGGCCTCGGCGATGCGCCAGCCACACGGTCAGGAGCGCCGCCACCAGCAGGGCCACGCACAACCCGCCGAACAGGCCCCAAGCCAGCCGCTCAAGCGCGTCGGGAACAGTCTGGGTGGCGGGGTCGGTGAGCTGGGCGCCGCCATGCACCAGGCGCGGGAAATCGCGCGTCACCACGCCCTTGGCGTCGACCATGCTTTCCTTGGTGAACTGGTAGGAAGCCAGCGGCGCTGAATAGGTTTTCTCGGGCTTGGCCAGCAACGATGGCGCCAGCAGGGTATCCAGCAGCGAACGCACCGCCGGCGCGTAGACGGCAGGCGCGCCAGCGGGTGCATTGGCCGCGGGCGGCAGCCGCGGCTGATAGTGCACCGAATCCAACAGACCGACGATGACGAAACCCATCAGCAGCACCGCCGAACACATGGCGGCACGGTCGCCGGCCACCCGGCTCCAGGTCGCGCGCAAGGCCGGGCTGCGCCGCACTCGCCAGATATAGGCAAGCACCGCCAGCACCATCAGGAAAAGGGCGACGTCTGTCCAGAGGAAAATGAATCTCGGCATGGCGGTCACTCGAAGCGTACGCGGGGGTCAGCCAGCGTGTAAGAGATATCGGCCAGGATCAGGCCCACGATGTACATCACCGATCCCAGGAACACCATGGCCCGCACGATGGAGAAGTCCTGGGCGTTGATGGCATCGATGGTGTAGCTGCCCAACCCCGGGATACCGAAGAAGGACTCGGCGATCAGGCTGCCCATGAACAGCAGCGGTATCGTGGCCACGGTACTGGTGAGGATGGGCAGCATGGCATTGCGCAGCACGTGGCGAAACAGCACCAGCGATTCGCTCAGGCCCTTGGCACGCGCCGTGCGCACGTAGTCTTTGCCGATTTCTTCAAGGAATACGCTGCGGAAGAAGCGCGCTTCGGGCCCCAGCCGGGAGATCACCGCCACCAGCACCGGCAAGGCCAGAAAGGACACCATGCCCAATCCCCCGGTAAAGCCCGAGTAAGGCACCAGCCGCAATATCTTGGCGAACAGCCATTGCCCCGCAATGATGTAGAACAGGCTGGAGATGGACAGCAGAATGACGCATAGCACCACCCCCCAGAAATCCAGCCGGGTGGCACGGAAGAACACCAGCGTCAGCGAGAACACGACGCTGGCGAACAGACCCAGCACGAAGGCGGGCAAGGCCAGCGCCAGGCTGGGCCACATCCGGGTCTGGATTTCGCGACCGATGTCGCGCTCGCCATCCGAGGCGCCGAAATCCAGCCGCAGCAGCGGCACGGAACGCTGATAGAACACCGTATCGGTGTAGCGCTTGAGGCCGTGCGTCTCGTCGTTGTAGAACAGCGGCTTGTCGTAACCGCGCTCGGTCTTCCATTTCTCGATCGCATCCTGGCTGGCTCGCTGGCCGCCGATGGCCAGCCGGGCCATGTCGTCGGGCGTATTGACCGCAAAGAACAGCACGAAGGTCAGCAGATTGACGCCGATGAGGATCAGCACGCCGTACATGAGGCGGCGCAGCACATAACGAATCATGATTTTCGCTCCTCGGTGCCAAAGGCCGTCTGGCGCTCACGGCGACGCAACACGCGATAGGAAGGGATGATCACCAGCAGGATCAACAGCGCCAGCACGCCCAGCGGCCACCAGCGCGGCGCATTCCAGGCGTCGGTCTTGCTTACCCGCAGACCGGGATCGACTTTCATGTACTGAAGCGAGTCACGCACCATCTGGCTGGGCTTGGCATTGCCCACCCATTGCTGATAGGCGCCGCCCGACATCGGGAAATAGCCGAACATCCAGACCGCATCGCGGCGCACGACGTCGGTCATGCGGGCGATGAGCTCGGCCTTTTCCGGGCCGTCATCCAGGAAGCGCATCTGTTCGAACAGCGCATTGAACTCCGGGCTGTTGTAGTTGGCGGCATTTTCGCCGCCACTCTTGGCCTTGGCGTTAGGCCCATACAGCAGGAAAAGGAAGTTCTCGGCGTCGGGGTAGTCGGCATTCCAGCCCCAGAGAAAGAGCTGTGCCGATCCGTTGCGCATCTTGTCCTGGAAACGGTTGTAGTCGGTGGAACGGACATCCATCTGGACATTGATCTTGGCCAACTGACGCCGCATCCAGTCAAAGGTGGGGTTGGCACCGGCGCCCGACATGGCGTCGTAGTACAGCACCAGCGGCGCACCGGTCTTGGCGTTGCGGCCGTTGGGGTAGCCGGCCTCGGCCAACAAGCTGCGGGCCATGTCGATGGACTTGCGGCGTGGCTTGCCGTCCACGAGGTCGTAGACCACGGGGTTGTAGCCGCCCGGCAGGGCTTCGTAGCCCAGCACCCCCGGCGGCACCGGGCCATGCGCCACCTGCGCCTGGCCATCCTGGAAGATGTTCACGTACTCTTCCCAGTTGAAGGCGATGCTGATGGCCTGGCGCAACTTGCGGTTGCGCTCGGCCTGCTCGGGGGTATCACCCTGGCCCACGACCGGATCCAGCCAGTTGAAGCCCATGTAGTAGTTGGTGGTCTCCACCGTGGTGGGCAGATAGAAGCCACGCTCGCGGAAAAGCGCGGCCTTGTCGGGCGAGTCGGAGGCGGCCACCAGCATGGCCACGCCATAATCGCCGCGCTCGACCTGCGGGGCATCGTAGTAACCCTGCAGGAATTTTCCGTTGAGGGGCAAAGCCTCTTTTTCGATGCTGAAGACGATCCGGTCGATGAAGGGGGTGGGTTTGCCGCAGTCGGCCAACAAGCCCAGCTGCGCGTCACCGATCTCTCCCGTGCAGGGGTAGGGCCGTTCGAGATAGTTGGGATTGCGCTCCAGCACATGGCGCCA
Organism: Pseudomonadota bacterium; assembly: GCA_023386765.1. GTDB lineage: Bacteria > Pseudomonadota > Gammaproteobacteria > Burkholderiales > Burkholderiaceae_B > Bordetella. Next base: position 22,460 of record JAEWJD010000380.1, read on the forward strand.
GTTGGTGCGCGACTCGACCATCATGTAGGGGCCGGTGCCGACCGGCCAGGTATTGAGGGAGAGGTCGTGCTCGGCCATGCCGGGCTGGTTGTAGAAGCGATCGACCTCCCAGGCGACAGGCGCCACGAAGGTCATCGCCAGCCAGTACTTGAACTGGGGGTACTTGCCGATCACGCGGAAACGCAGGCGATTCGGACCCAGCGCCTGTACGCCGGTGAAGCCATCGGCTTCGCGCAGATCGAGCCAGGGCAGATCGCGCTGGCTCGGCGCCAGGCCGGCGCGCAGCGTCCGATCGCGTTCGCGCAGGCGATCGCCATACTCGCGCATGCCGATTATGTGCTCGGCCATCACGGAATAGATGGGCGACACGATGCGCGGGCTGGCCAGCCGGCGCATCGCATAGACGTAGTCATCGGCCGTCAGGGCACGGCTGCCGGTCAGGGGAAAGTCGGGGATGCTGAATTTGCCATCGAGCTCGCCGGGCGCGATGGGGTAGTAGGCATAGCTGCCGTCGGGCTTGCGGGCGAAGGCGGGATGGGGCTGGAAGCGGATGCCATCGCGCAGATCGATGTCGTAGATGCTTTCGGCGACCTGGTCGCCCGGCGCGTCCGCAGGCAGCACCTCGCCCTTGGCATCGAGGAAGACGGGCTCGACCACTTTCGTGGCAGTGCGCGGAATCAGCTGGTAGGGCCGCTTGAGATAGTGATAGGCGTACAGCGGCTCGTAGATGTTGTAGGTATAGGGCGTTTCGTCAGCGGAATAGGAGCTGGCCGGATCCAGGAAACGCGGCGAGCGCTTGGTGAAGGCGGTAAAAAACGCATTCTCTGCCAACTCGCCATCGGGATAGGGGCTGTTGATGGGGGACTCGCGCGAGCAGGCCGACAGGCCTGCCACCAGCAGAAAGACGCAAAGACAGCAGAGTGCCCAGCGCCTCGATATGAGATCTGTTTTCATCAAGGCATTTCCCCGTATGGATCGCGGCAAAGAATAGCAAAGGCACCACCAATGTAATACTGCCGTTTGCCTGCTTAATGGCACTGCTGCTGCTTCCAGCAGTCATAGCGCCATTGCCAGGGCGCCCTGGCACCGGACTGCGCCCACAGGCCGAGACCGGCGCGCTCGGCACGCGATTGCAAGTCCCGCATGGCCGCGTCATTGAGATACGCGCCGCGGCGGGCGGTATAGGCCCAGGCGTGGCCGGTCGCGACCAATTCCCGGTTGGCGGAACTGCCGCCCGGCAGCATGAGCGCGCAGACATCGCGTCCGTACTGGTCTTTCTCGTAGCATTGCGCCTGCAGGGTCTTGCCGGCCACCAGCGTGCTCAACTGGCGGCGCGCGGCCTGGGCGAAGGGCTGGCCGGGCTGCTGCGGCCCATGCCCGGTCTCCGGGGCGTCGATGCTGTCCAGGCGGATCCGGTGCCGCCCGCCGGCCGCCTGCAAGGTGACGGTATCGCCATCGGCGACGTCAACGATTTTTCCCTGCAGCACGTACCGCCCGGCAGGCACCGGCCCGCCCGCCGTGGCGGCTCCGGTGACGGTGTCCCCATCGGGGGCGCCGCCAGTCCCAAGCCAGGTGGCCAGCCCCACCAGCACCAGCAACGCCAGCACGGCAGCCGCGCGGACACGGCCGCTGCGTGCTGGACGGAAAGCGGAAGGAACTTTACGCAAGAACACCTCGACGAAAACCGTGGGGCGCGGCAGGCACGGCCCTAGAGCCAGCCCACCTTACGGAAGCGCCAATACAGGATGCTGCAGGCCGTCACGATGACGCCCAGCGTAATGGGATAACCCCAGAAGGTCTTAAGTTCCGGCATGTACTCGAAGTTCATGCCGTAGATGCCGGCGATGGCCGTCGGCACGGCCAGAATGGCAGCCCAGGATGCCAGTTTTCGCGTGGTGTCGTTCTGTTGGCCCTGGCCGATCATGAGACTGGCCTCAAAGGCAAAAGCCAACGCCTCACGCAAGGCATTGACCAGCTCATCGACCCGCAACACGCGGTCGGCCACCTCACCGAAGTAGGGCCTGGCAGCGGCATCGACCGTGGACAGCTCCACGCGCGAGAGCCTGCGGCATATCTCGGCCATCGGGGCGATGGCCGTATGGATGCGCAGCAGATCGCGCCGCTGGCGATAAAGCTTGCGGATATCGGCATCCTTGGCGCCGCGGATCAGGAGTTTCTGCTCGGCATGCTCGACCACGTCTTCGAAAGCGCCGACCGCCACCACGTAACGATCCACCAGCCAGTCCAGCAGTTCAGCCACGACATAGTCACTGCCGCGCTTGAGCAGATCAGGCGCGGCTTCCAGGCGCTCGCGCAGGGCGGTATGGGGCGAGCGCGCGCCCCGCCGGACGGTCACGAGAAAACCGTTGCCGATAAGGTACTGGGTTTCGCCAAATGCCGGTTTGCCGCCCTCGACCTCCACCGTGATGGCCACCACCAGCACCGCATGGCCGTAATCGATGATCTTGGGACGACGATGAACCTCGCGCATTTCCTCGCAGTTTTTTTCGTCGATATCGAGGGCCTGCAGCACCTCGGTCAGGCACTGTGGATCCGGATTGTGCAGGCCGATCCAGAGCATGCCTTGGCTGCCGCCGACATATTCGCCCGCCTGTGCGATCGGCACCTCGCGCGCGCGCCGGCCATCGACATAGGCTACCGAGGCCACGACCTGGTTGACTGGCGGCTCGGCGGCCGCTGAGTGTTGCGCCATGCCCCTCCCCTTGCGGATCATCGTGGCCGGACAGGCTCCGGCCTGCCGGGGATGATAGCTCAGGAGAACAGCCGCCGCAGTCTGCCGCCGACATCGATCTGCGCAAGCGGGGCTGCCTCCCCGGCCGGAACGTCCCGCCCATGCGGCAGCGGTCCAGGCTTGGGCAGGTGTTCGAACAGGGGCATCAAGCCGTCGGGCAGGAAGCGGCTGCGCGCGGCGTACACGTGCCGATCGCCCATGCCAGCCTGGGTGCTGACGTAAAAGCGCTGCGGCACGATGATCTGCAAGCGCTCGCGGGCACGCGTCATGGCCACATACAACAGACGCCGCTCCTCTTCGATATCATCGCTGCGGCCGGTGGCCATGTCCGAAGGCAGGCAACCGTCGACGGCATTGAGCAGGTAGACGGCGCGCCACTCCTGGCCTTTGGCGGAATGGATGGTCGACAGGATCATGTAATCCTCGTCGAGCAGGGGCTTGCCCGACTCGGCGCTGGTGGCCGATGGCGGATCCAGCGTCAACTCGGTCAGGAAGCGCTCGCGATTGGGATAGCCGCCGGCCAGCCGGGCCAGTTGCTGAAGATCCGCCTGGCGCGCGCGGGCATCGTCATAGCGCTCTTCCAGCCAGGGTGCATACCATTGCAGCGCCAGCTCCAGGTCGGCAGGCCAGCGTGCCTGGCCGCTGCGCAAAGCGCCAAAAAGCTGCGCCAGCGCCTGCCAGGGCGGGCTCTTCCTGAACCCTGCCAGACAGGCCTGGGGATCAGGTGCCTCGGCCATGGCATCCATCAGGCGCGCGGCCGTGGCCGGCCCCACGCCCGGCAGCAGCTGCGCCACCCGAAAGCCCGCCAGGCGCGAGCGCGGATTGTCGGCCCAGCGCAGGATCGACAGCACATCCTTGATATGCGCGGCCTCCAGAAAGCGCAACCCGCCGAACTTGACGAAGGGAATCTGGCGACGCGCCAGCTCCAGTTCGAGCGCCGCGCTATGGCTGCCGGTGCGAAACAAGGCCGCCTGCGCGGTCAGGCGCATGCCCTCCTCGCGGCGTGCCAGAACCTGATCCGCGACCCAGCGCGCCTGGCCCGCCTCGTCGCTGACATTGACCAGTTCGGGTTTGTGACGGCCAGCCCGGTCGGTCCACAAGGCCTTGGCGTAGCGCTCTTCGGCCAAGGCGATGACGGCATTGGAGGCCTCCAGTATCGGCTGGGTGCTGCGGTAGTTGCGCTCCAGCGTGATCACGTGGGCACCGAAACGGGCCGGAAAATCCAGAATGTTGCGCACCGTCGCGGCACGAAACCGGTAGATCGACTGCGCATCGTCACCCACCACGGTCAAACCGCAACCATCAGGCTTGAGTCCTTGCAGGATACGGGCCTGCAGCAGGTTGGTGTCCTGGTATTCGTCGACCAGCACATGGTCAAAGCGCGCCGACAGGTCACGCGCGAGCGACGGCTCGGCCATCATTTCGGCCCAATACAGCAGCAGGTCGTCGTAATCCAGGATGTGCTGGGACTGCTTGGCCTGCATATAGGCCTGGAACAGGCGTTTGAGTTCGGCCTCCCATTGCGCGCACCAGGGAAAGGCCTCGGCCAGCACGTCTGCCAGCGGCGCCTCACTGTTGACCACCCGCGAATAGATGGCGAGGCAGGTACCCTTGAGCGGAAAGCGGCTTTGCGTGGCGCTCAGGCCCAGTTCGTGGCGCAGCAGGCCCATCAGGTCTTCGGCGTCGCTGCGGTCATGCACCGTGAATGACTCGGCCAGCCCGATGCGCGTGGCGCAATCGCGCAGCAGCCGCGCACCGATGCTGTGAAAGGTGCCCGCCCACGGCAGGGACGGGGCTTGCGTGCTCAGGCCCATCACCCGCTTGAGCACGGCGCCCGCACGGCGATCCATTTCAAGGGCGGCGCGGCGTGAGAAGGTCAGCAACAGCAGGCGCTGCGGATCCACCCCGTGGCGGATGAGTTGCGCCACCCGATGTGCCAGCGTGCTGGTCTTGCCCGAGCCGGCCCCGGCGATTACCAGCAGCGCGCCGCCAGCTTGGCCTCCCGGCGTGACGCCGTAGGTGGCGGCATCGCGCTGCTGGGGATTCAGTTCGTCAAGCGGATCTGTGGTGTCGGGGCCTGGGGAATTCATGGCGCAATCACTGTATATTCATCCAGACTATACCGCGTTCCTGACTGCCCTCATGTCGCTGCTCATCGGCACCGCCTCCTGGACCGACCCCACCCTGCTGGCCTGCGGACGCTTTTATCCGCCCAGCCTGACGGATGCACGTGCGCGCCTGGCGTTCTATGCCAGCCGCTTCCCGCTGGTCGAGGCCGACTCACCCTACTATGGCTTGCCGCAGGCAGCGCTTACCCACGCCTGGGCCGAACGCACGCCGCCCGGCTTCCTCTTCAATCTGAAGCTGTTCCGCCTGTTCACCGGCCACCCCACACCCCCCTCGGCCCTGCCGGCCGATCTGCGTCATGACCTGGGCTGGGATCCCCGGGATGGCCAGGCGCGCTTTGCCAACCAGCTGCCCATGGCGTGGCGGCGTGAGCTTTGGCGCCGCTATCTGCAGGCGCTGGAGCCACTGCGTGCAGCCGGCAAGCTCGGGCTGGTGCATTGCCAGTTCGCCCCCTGGATCCAACGGGATACGCGCGGCCTGCGCCTGCTCGATGAATGCGCTGCCCGGCTCGACGAACTGGATGCCTCGGTCGAATGGCGCCATCCCAGCTGGTGGCGCAATCCGGCCGTCCAGGCAGCGACCCTGGACGCCCTGCGCGAACGCCGCCTGGTGCACACCATCGTGGACGCCCCGCAAGGTGCAGCCGGCAGCGTGCCGGCGGTATGGGCCGTGACACGCGACGATCTCGCGCTGCTGCGGCTGCACGGCCGCAATGCCGCCGCCTGGGACATCCGCGCCGCGGCATCCTCTTCGCGTTTCCAATACGAGTACAGCGACGCCGAGCTGGCCGAACTGGCCGGCCGCATCCGCGCCTTGCCCGCCAGCCAGACCCATGTCGTGCTCAATACCAATTACCAGGACCAGGGCATGGAGAACGCCGCCCGGCTGCGCCGGGCACTGGGCTGATCAAAGCTGGTATTTCAGATTCAACGTAGCGCGTCGCGGCGAACCATAGAATGTATAAAACCAGGGGTCACCCACGGCGCTGTAGTAGCGCCGGTCAAATAGGTTATCCAGCGTCAGCCCCACCTCCGTGCGCGCATTGACCTGATACTTGGCCATCAGCGCGACGATGGCGTACCCGCCCTGGCGCACCTTGTACTGTTCGCCCGAATTGGAGATACGGCTCTGGGCCTTGACGTTGCCGCCCAGCGTGAGCGCGGTGCCGGGCACGCGATAGGTGGTGTAAAGCCTGACCACATGATCAGGAGTCTGTGTGGCATAGGGTTTGCCTTTGTCCGCACCCTTGGCGTGTTCGCTGTGCACGTAGGTGTAGGCCAGCCCCAGTTGCCAACCTGGGTGTACCTCACCGGCCAACGACAGATCGACCCCTTTGCTGACCACCAGCCCCGACGCGTTATAGCAATAACCTCGGCAGATGCCTGCCTCGTCATACGGGAAGCGGGTGTCAATCTGAGCCAGGTTGTTCTGCTCTAGCCTGAACAGGCCCGCACTGGCGTTGAGCCGGCCTCCGTAGTACTCGCCCTTGACACCGATCTCGTAGTTTTTGCCCACCACCGGATCCACCGTGCTGCCGCTGGATTGCAGTTCGGACTGCGGTTTGAAGATATCTGAATAGCTGGCGTAGGCCGAGTGTGCGGCATCCAGGTCAAGCACCAGGCCGGCATACGGCGTGACCACCGCGCTTTCTTTCTGCGCCCGCACCCCAGCATTGAGATACTCGTACCAACTCACGCGTGAACCCACGATCAATTTGAGCGGCTCAGCGAGATTCAACCTGGCCACTCCGTAGAGCCCGCGCTGACGGGTTTCGTTGGGTACGCTCCATTCACCCAGCGGTGCATCCGGACGTGGCACATCGGGATCAAAGCGATAGATGTTCACGGCCCGGCCGCTACCGTAGTAACCGCGCGTCTTTTCCTTCATGCGCGACCCGTTCATGCCCAACACCAGCTCGTGTTCGCGACCCAGCAGTTCCAACGGACCGCTGGCATAGACATCGTAGCTGTCGGAACGGAAGTCGCGTTTCAAAAGCTGTTGATAGAACTTCAGACCATCGCCGCTGATTTCATCCAGGGTGCCGTAGAGATAGCTGGAGGCATTGTCCACATCGGTCTGGTTGTGGCTGTAGCGGGCCTGAACGGACCAGCCCGCCCCCAGCCGCTGCTGCAGGCCGACGGTGTAGATGCGGTAGGCCTTGTCGATGCCGTCATTGGCCCCGGCAAAAAAGGAAGAGCGCCTCAAACGCAGATCCCCGCCCGCCGCATTGGTGGGCACACCCAGATGATTATTGCCCTCGTTACGTTGCCATTGGAAATCCACTGTGAGCAGGGTGGTTTCGGCCAGATCGGCTTCGATGACGCCATAGACACCTTTTTTCCGATCGTAGGCATAGTCCATGAAACTGTCGCTCTCGTCCCAGAGCGCTACCAGGCGCGCACGCAGCCTGCCGCTTTCAAGCAAGGGCCCCGATACATCCCCCACCAGGCGACGTCGGTCCCAGGAGCCGGCCAACGCTTCCCAGCTCATCTGACCGGTAGCCGTCGGGCGCTTGCGCACCAGATTGACGGTGCCCCCAGGCTGGCCAGCGCCGCTCAGCAGCCCGGCCGCCCCCTGCAGGATCTCCACGTGATCGATGAAAGCGCTATCCGGTGAAGGATTGCTATTGCTCTCGCCGATGCCGACCGGGTTCGACATACCCTCGTACTGCATCTGCAGACCGAAGCCACGGCTGAAGAAATTGGCCCCATCGGCCCCTTGCGAGGCCACCACGACGCTGCTGGTGCTTTCAAGCACATCATTCATGTCGGTAAGGGCGAAATCATCGATCTTCTGACGTGTCACGACCGTTAGGCTCTGCGGCGTCTCCCGCAGGCTCAACGCCAGGCGGGTCGCCGTAGAGGTCGAGCCGGTCGTATAGGAACCGCTATGCTCGGTCATGCCATCGCCACGGGCGCTGACCGTAATCGCGGACAACGTGGCAACCTCGCCACCAACAGGCCGCAAGCGCAACACAAAGCCGCCTTGCGACAAGGGCTCGGCCACCAGCCCACTGCCCTGCAACAGGCGGCTCAACGCCTCGCCGGCGGTAAATTCACCCTGCAACCCGGCCGTGTCGCGCGTGGCGAGCAGAGCGGGGTCACTTGCCAGCGGCGTGCCGGACTCGGCCATGAAACGTGCCAAGGCCTGCTCCAGAGGCCCCGCGGCGATATCGTAGCGACGCGACGAGGACGTCATCGCATCGGCAGGCTGGGCCTGGGCGGGTGCCCCCACCCCTCCGGCGACAGCGCACAGTTGTGCCACGACCAAGGCATAGTGCAGGACGCGGCCGCGCGAAGGCCGGCCGGCAGAAAGGGGAAAGCGGGACATGAGCAGGAACTTCCTGGGCAAAGCGGTTGGCAAACAATCGCGCAAGCGATCTCTCATGTCCTTAATCGAACGAGAACGCCAAACGTAGCAATTTGCCAATGGCCGCCCCTTACCGGGCAGCGAGATGGGTCCACCAAGGGAAAGGACGCTCGATCCGCAATGGGAGTGCCGCCTCCAGCATTGCCAGAGCGCGCGGCGGGTCCTGTAACGGAAAACTGCCGAATACCGGCAGGCCCGTGATCTCGGAAGCCACGCCCAGGTGCCCCCGCACATAAGGCCGCAACTCCTGAACCACATCGGCCAGGGGCATGCGCCTGGCCAGCAGCAACCCACCCGGCCAGGCCTGGCGGGCCGGCTCGGCAGGTTCCAGCACACCTAGACGTTCAGGTCCGAACCACAACTGCTGCCCCGCCGGAACGCGGATCACCCCCGCCTCATTGCGGACCTCGACCTGCCCCTCGAATACCGCCAAGGCGGTCTGCGCCTGCAGCAACCGGACGCTGAAGCGCGTACCAAGCGGCTGAAGATGGCCTTGCGGCGTCTGGACACGGAAGGGACGCGCATCCGCCGCCGTTTCGATCAGCACCTCACCGCGCAACAGATGCAGCCCACGCTGCCTCGGCCCGGCAAGGTAATCAAAAGCGCTCTCGGCGTTGAGCCAGACCCGCGTGCCATCGGGCAAAGCGATCTGGCGGGTTTCTCCTGTGCCCGTGCTGACATCGGCCAGCCAGGCGGTGGCCACCTCGGGTAAAGGCGACAGGCGCCAGGCCCCCCAGCCGCTGGCTGCCGACCCGGCCACCAGCGCCAGACTCCGCAGCAGCTGGCGGCGGGAATGGCGCGCCCGCCCAAAGGCGATGATGGCCGCCCCCCGTTCGGGGCTGTGCTTGATCGGCTCGAAACGCTGGCTGATCTGTTCGACATAGCGCCAAGCCTGGGCATGCTGGAGCGAGGCGTCCAGCCAGGCCTGCCAGCGCTTGTGCTGTGCCAGGCTGGCCTGTCCTGAACTCAGTTCTGCGAACCAGCGAGCGGCCTGCTCCAGCACCTCCTGGGAAAGCACTTCGGGGCGTGCGGCACTCATGCCACCAGCGCCAGACGCGCCTCCAGTTGCAGGCAATGCAACATTGCCTGGGCCACATAAGAGGTCACCGAGCGCAAGGACACGCCCAGTTCACGAGCGACTTCCTTGTGCGTCATGTCGCCGGCCACCGCCATCACGAAAGCGCGCGCCACCTTGACCGGCAGCGCCCGCAACATTGCGTCAATCTCGTTGAGCGCCTGCAGCACGATCGCCTGATGCTCCGCCGAGGGCGCGAGCGCCTCGGGCTGGGCGGCCAGCGTTTCTAGCCAGGCCTGTTCGATGCTGCGCCGGCGCCACAGATCCACGCACAGGCCATTGGCCATGCTACGCAGGTAGCTGCGCGCCTGCGGCGGCGTTGCGAAATGCCGCGGCACCTGCAACAGCCGCAAGAAGGCGTCCTGAGCCAGATCCGCCGCATCGGCGGCATTACCCAGACGACGCAGCAACCAGCCCTGCAACCAGGGATGGTGGCGGCAATAAAGGGACTCGAATTCGGGAGAGGAGGCCTCGTGGGACACGGCGCGTTCCGATGGCGCGCCGCTGCACGGACGCCTGACATTTGCAGATAAGAATAAATATTATTATCAGTAAATGAAGATTGCGCAACGCATCTTGATCCATTGGGAGCCAGGTTTTGCTCAATGCCCCTCCCGCCGCATTTCAGGGGTTGCGCCGCGCCACCTCGGCCATGCTGTCGAGCAGCACCTCGAATTTGCGCGCGATATCGTTCTCGGGCACGCAGGCATAACCTAGCAGCAGGCCGCTGCGGGCGGCTTCAGGGCTGGCGTAATAGCGCGACAGCGGACGGGTCAGCACGCCGCGCGCGTGGGCCAGTTCGACCACGGCCTTGTCGTCGATGTCATCCGGCAGATTGAGCACCAGATGCAGGCCGGCGTCGCTGGCGTCCTGATGAAGCCAGTCCTCGCCCAGCCGGCGCTGGATCAACGTGGTCAGAATGGCGCGACGACGGCCGTAAAGCATGCGCATGCGGCGGATATGCGCAGCGTAATGCCCCTCTGAGATGAAGGCCGCCAGCGCCGCGTGGGTCAGCAGATGGCCCTCGCGATAGAGCTCGGCATGGCCGGCCTGGAAGGCCTCGGCCAGCGCCGCGGGCAGCACCAGATAGCCCACACGCAGGCCCGGGTAAAGGGTTTTGCTGAAGGTGCCAAGGTAGATCACCGGCGCCTGCGGCTCCAGTCCCTGCAAAGAGGAAATAGGCCGGCCCGAGAAGCGGAATTCGCTGTCGTAGTCGTCTTCGATGATCCAGCTTCCCCAGCGCCGTGCCAGCGCCAGCAGTTGACGGCGCCGTGCCAGCGACATCACCGACCCCAGCGGATACTGGTGCGAAGGCGTCACGAAGATCAAGCGCGGAGGCGCCTCCACCGATTCGGCCGTCGCGGGCAACTGCATCCCTTCTGCATCGACCGGCTGAGGCGCGATGTCGATGCCATTGGCACGCAGCACCGTACGCGCGCCCCAATACCCCGGATTCTCGATCCAGGCGATATCGCCCGGCACGGCCAGCAGCCGCGAGGTCAGGTCGATGGCCTGGTGCAGCCCTTCGGTGATGATGATCTGGCTCGGGTCGCAATCGACCGAACGGGTCAGCGCCAGATGCTCGGCCAGCGCTTCGCGCAAGGCCGGCAGCCCTCCCCCGTAGGCGTAGGTCAGCAGCTCCGGCGGCGGATTGCGCCACAGGCTGCTGAAGATGCGCCCGAACTTGCGGTGCGGGAATTCGGTGACATCGGGCACGCCAGGCATGAAGGCGCCCCATTGATAGGGCGAGGCCGAGGCACGGCCGACGATATCGGCACCGCGCGGCGACAACAGCGGGCCGCTGGGGCCGCTGGCGGCATGTCGTCGGCTTCGGCCGGTGGCCAGATAGGCGTCGGGCAGGCTGGCCGTGACAAAGGTGCCGTTGCCCTGGCGGCTATGGGTATAGCCCTCTGCCTGCAGTTGCGCGTAGACGTGCACCACGGTATTGCGGGCGATGCCCAGCTCGGCAGCCAGGTCACGGCTGGCCGGCAGGCGGCTGTCTCCGGCCAGCGTGCCGTCCAGGATGGCCTCTCGCACCGCCCGGTACAGGCGCTGGTTCATGGGGCCATCGGCCGCATCTCCCAGGCGCAGCTGCAGCATGTCGCCGACGATGGACCTCAATTGGTTCTATCCTGTTTTCTAAAGTGGCTCTTACAGATGGGGCCATCTTAGCATTAAAGTAAGTGTCTGATTCTCCCGGGCCGACCCCTTGTCAGGCCCGTGTTTTCGCTGCAGTGCGGCGTCTCTTTTTGCCTGTGAGGCTCTCATGAAAAACCGTGATCTGAACACCCGTCGCGCTCTGGCCACTCCGCGTGGCGTGGGCGTCATGTGCGATTTCTATGCTGTGCGCGCCGAGAACGCCACGCTGTGGGATGCCGAAGGCAAGGAATATATCGACTTCGCCGGCGGGATCGCGGTGCTGAACACCGGCCACCGCCATCCGAAGGTCAAGGCGGCCATCGCCGCCCAACTCGAGAATTTCACCCATACGGCCTACCAGATCGTCCCCTATGAGGGCTACGTGGCCCTGGCCGAGCGCATCAACGCCCTGGCCCCCATCAGCGGCCTGAAGAAGACGGCCTTTTTCACCACTGGCGTCGAGGCCGTCGAGAACGCCGTCAAGATCGCCCGCGCCGCCACCGGCCGCAGCGGCGTGATCGCCTTCTCGGGCGCCTTCCATGGCCGCACCCACATGGGCATGGCCCTGACCGGCAAGGTGGCACCCTACAAGATCGATTTCGGCGCCATGCCGGCTGACATCTACCACGTGCCGTTCCCCAACGCCACCCAGGACATCTCGATCGCCGATTCGCTCAAGGCGCTGGATCTGCTGTTCAAGGTCGACATCGATCCCAAGCGGGTGGCGGCCATCATCCTCGAACCCGTGCAGGGCGAGGGCGGCTTCAACATCACGCCGCCGGAACTCATGACGGCACTGCGCAAGGTCTGCGACGAGCACGGCATCCTCTTGATCGCCGACGAAGTCCAGACCGGCTTTGCCCGTACCGGCAAGCTGTTCGCCATGGAGCACCACTCGGTGCAGGCCGACCTCATCACGATGGCCAAGAGCCTGGGCGGCGGCATGCCGATCTCGGGTGTGGTGGGCCGTGCTGAAGTGATGGATGCCCCGGGCCCCGGCGGCCTGGGCGGCACCTACGCCGGCAACCCGCTGGCCGTGGCATCGGCCCTGGCGGTGCTCGATGTGATCGCCGAGGAAAAGCTGTGCGAGCGCTCCATGACGCTGGGCAAGCGCCTGACCGACCGCCTGAACAGCCTGCGCGCCAAGGTGCCGGGCATCGCTGATGTGCGGGCCCTGGGCTCGATGGTTGCCCTGGAGCTCAATGATGCAGCCACCGGCAAGCCGGACGCCGAGGCCGTCAAGCGCGTGCAGCAGAAAGCCATCGAGAAAGGCCTGCTGCTGCTGAGCTGCGGCGTCTACGGCAACGTGCTGCGCTTCCTGTATCCTTTGACCATTCCCGATGCGCAGTTCGATCGCGCACTGGATATCCTGGCCGAAGCCCTGAGCGCCTGATTCCAGCTATCTGATTCAAACTTGCGCGGGATGGAGATTTCCATCCCGCGCGCGTCTTCTGCGGAGCCAATTACATGTCCCTGAACCACACCCTGCAGCGCCCCGACCTGCTGCGCGACGCCTGCTATCTGGATGGCAAGTGGGTCGCCGCCTCCGGCGCCACCATCCCGGTGGCCAACCCCTCGACCGGCAAGGCGATCGTGGCCGTGCCCAAGCTGGGCCGCAAGGAAGCCGAGGCCGCCATCGCCCATGCCGAGCGCGCGCTGCCCGCCTGGGCCGCCAAAACCGGCAAGGAACGTGCTGCGGTGCTGCTGAAGTGGGCCAACCTGATGCTCCAGCACCAGCAGGACCTGGCCACCATCATGACCTCCGAACAGGGCAAGCCCCTGCCCGAGGCAGCTGGCGAAATCGCCTATGCCGCTTCCTTTCTGGAGTGGTTTTCCGAAGAAGCCAAGCGCGTCGATGGCGACATCCTGCAAAGCCCGAAGGCAGGCCAGCGCATCATGGTGCTCAAGCAGCCCATCGGTGTAACCGCCGCGATCACGCCCTGGAACTTCCCCGCCGCCATGATCACCCGCAAGGTCGGCCCCGCCCTGGCCGCCGGCTGCACCATGGTGGTCAAGCCCGCCCAGCAGACGCCGCTCACGGCCCTGGCCCTGGCCGTGCTGGCCGAAGAGGCCGGCGTGCCGGCCGGCGTGTTCCAGGTCATCACCGGCAGCTCGCGCGAGATCGGAGCGGCCCTGTGCGAAAGCGACGTGGTGCGCAAGCTGAGCTTCACGGGCTCGACCGAAGTCGGCCGCACGCTGATGGAGCAATGCGCCCCCACCATCAAGAAGCTGTCGCTCGAACTGGGCGGCAACGCGCCCTTCATCGTGTTCGACGACGCCGACCTTGACCGCGCGGTGGACGGCATCCTGGCCTCCAAGTATCGCAACGCCGGCCAGACCTGCGTGTGCGCCAACCGCATCTATGTTCAGGCTGGCGTCTACGAAGACGTGCTCAAGCGCCTGACCGACAAGGTCCAGGCCATGAAGGTCGGCGACGGCTTCGAGCAAGGCGTCACGCAAGGCCCCCTGATCGACGACGCTGCGGTGGCCAAGGTCCGTGAGCACATCGCTGACGCCGTGGACAAGGGCGCCAAGATCGTGACCGGCGGCAAGCCCCATGCACTGGGCGGCAACTTCTTCGAGCCCACCATCGTGCGCGACGTGACGCAATCCATGCTGTTCGCAAGCGAAGAAACCTTCGGTCCGGTGGCCCCGATCTTCAAGTTCGACAATGAAGACGAAGTCATCAAGCACGCCAACGACACCATCTTCGGTCTGGCCGCCTACTTCTTCACGCGCGATTACGCGCGGGTGTGGCGTGTCTCCGAGGCCCTGGAATACGGCATCGTCGGCATCAACACCGGCCTGATTTCGAGCGAAGTCGGCCCCTTCGGTGGCGTCAAGCAATCCGGCCTGGGCCGTGAAGGCTCCAAGTACGGCATCGAAGACTACCTCGAGCTGAAGTACCTCTGCGTGGATCTGGGCGCCTGATTCCGGCCCGCGCAAAGCAAAGCCCCCTGGCCTGACGGCCAGGGGGCTTTTTTACGCACAGGCGTTTCTCAGGCGGGCTTGCGCGCACTCTCGGCGCGAAACGCCTGGATACGCGCCTTCAGGCCCGGCTCGGCCGCCGAGCGCACCAGCGCGGCCATGTCG
>JAEWJD010000018.1 GCA_023386765.1 Pseudomonadota bacterium
GAGGGGGGCCGGGCGGCGCACTCAGGTGGCACCGCCCAGCCGGGCTCAGGCCTCCGTGGCCTTCAGGGGCGTCATGGTGTCGGCATGCGCTGCCATGAACTCATCGAAGTCGGCGATCGGCGAGAGCTTGGCGATGCCGCGTACGCCATAGCTGTCGGCATGGGCGGCGGCGGCCGGCTCGATGCCCTGGGTGAGATCCTTGGCCAGGCGCATCAGCATGCGGCGGGCCGCCATGATGGGCAGGTCGGACTTGACCAGGCGCTCTTCCGAGCGGTCGACGATGCCGGGGTGGCCTTCCACGCTGAGCATCGATTCCTGCAGGGCGCGGTCCTGCTCGTTCACGCCCAGGATGCCGGTGAAGCTGGTGCTGCGCTGCATGTCGCGATCGATCAGGAAGTCGTTCTCGATGTTGGCATCGGGCAGGAAGGTGTCGATCACATAACCGTGCGGCAAGCGGAAGGTGCCTTTTTGCGAGCGCGGCGGGAAGCGTTCGCCGGCGGCGACTTCAGCCAGGGTTTCCGGCGGCAGGGCGCGGTCGGGTGAGTAGACATAGCCGAAGCCGGTGGTGGTGGTGTCGTCGATCGGCACCCAGGCGCGGCCGGCCAGGATCGGGTCGTTGATCGAGCGTGGCACGGCACTCCACATGGGCAGCATCCACTGCGTGACGCGCCAGAAGTACTGGCCTTCGTAGTCCCGGCGCGAACCGTAGACGAAGCCGTAGTCGGTTTCGCGCAGCGTGATTTGCGGCGCGCCGTCCTGGGCCAGGCGTTGCCAGTCGGGGGAGCTCTTGGTGACGTTGACACGGCTGTGCAGGAAGCTGATGTGCGAGGTGTCGATTTCGCCTTCGGCGGCCTGCAGCCAGTTGCTGCGATGCAGCCAGCGCGAGCACTTGACCTGCTCGTCGGGCAGCGATACCCATTCCATGCCGGGCAGTTCGGGCCGGCGTTCGCTCGGGCCCATGTACACCCAGACCAGGCCACCGCTTTCATGGGTGGGGTAGCTCTTGATGCTGGCCTTCTGCTTGAGGGCGATGAAGTTGTCCGGCGGCACGATGTTGGGGATGTCCACGCACTCACCGTTCACGTCGAACTTCCAGCCATGGTAGACGCAACGCAGGCCGCATTCTTCGTTGCGGCCGAAGTACAGCGGCGCGCGGCGGTGAGGGCAATAGGCGTCGATCACGCCGACCCGGCCCTGGGTGTCGCGAAAGGCGATCAGGTCTTCGCAGAGGATGCGGATGCGCACGGGCGTGCAGTCGGGCGCGGGCAGTTCCTCGCTGGTGAGGGCCGGCAGCCAGAAGCGGCGGAACAGGTTGCCCATGGGCGTGCCGGGGCCGACGGCGGTCAGGATGCGGTAGGGGTCGTCGTGCTGGGTCATGGCTAATCCTTTGAGGTGGCGAAGCGGTGGGGGCCCGGCGCGTCAGCGGGCGGGCGAGGCGATCGGGTGTTGCGGCGCCAGGGTGACTTCGCGCCCGGTGCGCGAGGACTCCAGGATGGCGAGGGCGGCCAGTACGGTATTGCGGCCGAAGGCGGCATCGCGCAGCACCGGCCGGATGCCGTGGATGGCGTCGTAGAGTTCGTCGATGGTGTCGCCCTGGCCATAGTCGCCACGACCCACATGAGCGGGGATATCGCGTGGGCCGTCAGCGTCATAGACGGTCACGCCATCAGGGCTGGGGCGCAGGTCGGCGTGTTCGCAGGTGGCGATGAAGATGCCGAAGTGCGGTTGCTGACGTGCCGTCTGGGTGGCGGCGTAGCTCTTTGCCACCGGGCCGCCGTAGCCCAGGCGTTCGGTTTTGAGGGCGGCTTCCTGGGCCGGCGTCAGGCCGGCCAGCAGCTTGCGCGACTGACCGTGGCGGGCGGTTTTCGGGCGGCCGCTTTCGGCGATCCAGCCTTGTAGTTCGTCGCTGTCGAAGTGGTCGTAGCCGCTGTAGGCCAGGGTCGCGACCACGCCGTTGGAAAGGGTGACGAAGGCCGCGCAATGACCTTCCGTGGGGCGTGCGGGATCCAGCCGGCCGGCCGAGGCGCGCACCGACACAATGGTGGCGTCAGCGATGGTCTTGATCATGTCAAGCTGGTGGGGCAGCTGGCTGAACAGGATCCCGCCGCCTTGCTCGGTATCCAGTTCTTCGGGGCGGCGTGGCCGGTAGAGGTAGTCGGTGTAGTTCCAGGCGTTGATCATCGCCAGGCGTCCGAACTCGCCGCCCTGGATCAGCTCGCGCATGGTGCGGACCACGGGGTCGTGGCTGCGCGAGGTGCCCACGACCAGTTCGATACGGCTGCGGGCGGCGGCCTCGACCATGCGGCGTGCGTCGTCATCGTTCAGGGTGAGGGGCTTTTCGACAATGATGTGCTTGCCGTGCCCGGCGGCCAGGAGCACCTGCTCGCAGTGGTATTGATGCGGCGAGGCGATATAGACGGCATCCAGTGCCGAGCCAGCCAGCATGGCCGCCAGGTTGTCGTAGGTGGGAATGCCGTAGTCGGCCCCGAAGGCGGCCCGGGTGGCGGCGTTGGGGTCGCAGGCCGCGACGATCTGCGCCTTCGGATGCCGCTGCATCGGAGGTGCCATCAGGACGGCGCCGGCGAAGCCCAATCCACAGATGCCAAAGCGAAGTCGTTCCATCGAGAGGTGTTCCATTGCAGGCACGCAGCGGGGGCTGCCGCGCGCGAATTCAGGGGAAGGCCGGGCCGGCATCACGCTGCCGGCATAAAGTATACTTTATTGATGTGAAGTATACGTTTGTTCGGATGCATGTCAAGACGGTTTCTCACCAGGCCAGGGCGTCGGCTTCGCGGCGCAGGTCGGCCGCCGCCTCCAGCACGCCGTGGGGCAGTCGTTGCACCGCTTTGATGGAACCGAAGTAGAAGGGGTGCAGGGAGTCGCTGACGACTGGCACGCCGGCGTCGCGCAGGCCCTCCCGCACCGTCTGGGGGAAGCCCGGTTCGCACATGACTTCGCCATTGCGCGCGATGCTCCAGCGGGGCGCGTCGATGGCGTCGGGCAGGCGCCAGCCATCGATCAGGGTGTTGCTGATGCACTGCACGCCGGTCGTGGTCTGGCTGACGCCGCCGGGCGAGACGGCGAACAACACCGGGCGGCCCCGGCAACTGACGATATAGGGGTTGAGCGTATGCACCGGCCGCCTGCCTGGCGCCAGGCCGTTGTGGCGCGCGGGATCGAGGCTGAACTCGCTCAGGCGGTTGTTCATCAGTACGCCGGTGGCGGGGTCGACGCAGCCGCTGCCAAAGGGCTGAAAAACACTTTGCAGCATGACCAGCCCATTGCCCTGGCGATCCACCATGACGATGCCCGCCGTATCGCCGGGTTCGCCATGACGCGCAACGCCGGCTGCCCCGGCGTGTTGGTCCGCTTGCCAGGGCCAGCGCGCGTCGGGGTCGGCGATGCGGTCATGCAGCCCGGGCAATAGTTCCCGCGCCCGCAGGATCTGCGCCAGCAGGCGGGCCTCACGCGGTTGGCCGAAGGTCGGGCGCAGGGTTTGCAGCTGGGCCAGCATCAGCGGCCCGACGGAGTTGGGCGGCATGACCGCGGCGCTGAAGCGGCCGTAGTCCTGCTGCACGCTGTCGCCCCAGTCGGCGTGGCTGCGAGTCAGGTCGTCAGCCTGGATCAAACCGCCGGTGGCTTGCGAGAAGTCGCAGAGCGCGCGCGCCACCGGGCCTTGGTAGAAGCCGGCTTCGCCTTGCGCCGCGATGCGTGACAAGGTGTCGCCCAGTGCCGGCTGGCGCCAGGGAACGCCAGCCGGGCGGTCTTGGCCACCCTCCTGGAAGGCGGCAGCAAAGCCGGGCTGTTCGCGCACGGCGGGCGTGGCCAGTTGCAGGTTGCGCGCCAGCTCGCTGGCAAAGGGCATGCCGTCGGCGGCCAGTGCGATGGCACTGTCCAGCAGAGCGGCCCACGGCAGGCGGCCGTGGCGGCGATGGGCCTGGGCCCACAGGCGCACCAGGCCCGGGGTGATCCAGCTGCGCGGGCCGCGCGCGTCGATGGCGGCGCCGAACTGCGCGGGCGTGGCCCGCGCGGGCGCGCAACCCGAGCCATTGAGCGCCTGGATGCGGCCGCTGGCGGCGTCATGGAACAACAGCATGCCGCAGCCGCCCAGCGAGGTGGCGTGCGGCAGCGCGACGGTCAGTACCGCGGAGGCGGCGATCATCGCGTCCACCAGGCTGCCGCCGCGTTCGAGTTGCAAGGCGGCGGCGCGGGTGGCCAGCGGATGGCCGGTGCTGATGGCGGCGTGCTGGCCGTAGCGGCTGGCACGCGGGCGCAAGGGACCTGTCATGGCAGTCTCCCGGAAAGGCAGGCAATAGGAAGAGGCGCGAGGACGGACCCTCGCGTGCATCGGCTGGCGCCCGCAGCCGGGGCGCCACCGGCTTCAGGCGCGTTCGCGCGCCAGGCGCAGCTGGGTGGCCGCGCCCGAGGTCAGCAGGGCATGGATGGCGAACTCGTCGCGCAGCCGCTCGGGATCCATTTCCAGGAGCGCGGCGCGCTCGCGGGCGTCGAGCGCGTAGCCGTCGCACCAGGCGGCGGGGTCGGCGAGGTAGCGGCGTGCCGCCTCGGGGTCGCTGCGCAGCTGGAACAAGGCCTCCACCAGCGGTACCTGGTGGCCGGAAAGCGCCGGGTAGATCAGAGGTTCGCGCGGTTGCGGTTGGGTCAGGTCCCAGGCCAGCACGCTGTAGGTGTGGTGCCAGGACGGTTCGAAGGTGGCCATGAAGGGCTTGCGGTTGCCCATGGCGCCGGCCGCGATGAGGGGGGCGCGCAGCTCCAGATTGCCGGTGCGATCCAGGGCTGCATCGTCCAGCGCCAGCAGGGCGGTGAGGTTGCCGGCGCACATCTGTTCGTAGAGCTGGCGGTCGGTGTCGACATCCGGGTTCGGATAATGCCGCGTGCCCGGGTAGTGCGAGAGCCCGCCGCTGGCGATCAGCAGTGCGCGCCGCCCCATGCGGGTGACCGCGCGTGCCAGGGCCTGGCCAAAGGCGTAGCAGCGCAGGGCCGAGGGTTGCGGCGGGATATAGGCATTCACGAAGATCGGCGTCATGGGGATGTCGCGGCCGAACCCCATGAACTCGTAGGGGATGGTGAATGCCGTGGGCAGCTTGGCCGACAGGGTGTAGGCCAGGTCGAATTGCTCGTCCTCCATGGCCCGTACCAGGTCATAGCCCATGGTGGGATCAAGCGTCCAGTCACCGCGATGCTTGTGCATGCCGTCGGCGCGGGCTGCGGCATGCAGGCAGAAGGCCGGCACCGAATGGGTCACGAAATGGTCGCCGTGGTCGTTGGCCAGCACGATGATGCAATCGGGTTGCAGGCCGCGCAGATATTGCCCGGCCTGCGCCATCAGTTGATGCAGGCGGTCGACCTGCGCCAGGTCTTCGGTGTCCGGTCGCGACAGGAACTGCGGGGCATGAGGCACGCAGGCCACGCCCACGATGCCGGGAGAAAGGGGGGAGTGCATGGGATTACCTCGTCGGTGATGCGGGCGGTGTCCGGGTTACTGGTCCACCGTGACGTTGCCGGCCTTGATGATGGCGATCCATTTCTCGCTGTCGGCCTGCATGCGTTGGGCGAGTTGTTGCGGGGTGCCACCGGTCGGGATGAGGCCCAGCTCCAGGAAGCGCTGCTGGATTTCGGGCTTGGCGAGAATGCGGTTGATGGAATGGTTGAGCTGATCGACGACGCTGTCGGGCGTGGCGGAAGGCGCCAGCAGCACGAACCAGCTGGCCATGTCGGTGGCGGGCAGGCCGGACTCGCTCAGCGTCGGCACTTCGGGCAGCGTGGGAAAGCGCTTGGGGCCGGCGATGGCCAGCAGGCGCAGCCGCTGGTTGGCCAGTTGGGCCTGGGCGGGCGCCAGGTTCTCGAAGGAGTAGTCCACGTCGCCGCTGGCCAGGGCCACCACGGCCGGGCCGCTGCCCTTGTAGGGAATGTGCACGCCGTTCAGATTGGCCACGTGGTTAAACCATTCGCCGGCCAGGTGCAGGGTGCTGGCCGTGCCGGCCGATCCGAAAGACAGGGTGTTGTCGCGCGAGCGCGGCGCGGCGCTTTCCAGGAAGGCCTTGACGTCCTTGACCGGCATCTTGGTGCCTGCCACGAGGAAAGCGGGCACATCGACCAGGCCAATGACCGGGCGCAACGCCCGGGCGGCGTCGTAGTTGAGGTTTTTGTAGAGATAGGGGTTGTTGACCACCGAGGTCGAGGCCAGCAGCAGGGTGTAGCCGTCGGCCGGTGCGTTGATCACGAAGCGGGTGGCGATCTGGGTGCTGCCGCCCGGTTTGTTTTCGACGATGAAGGGCTGGCGGTACTCCTCGTTGAGCTGCTGGGCGATCAGGCGCGCCACGATGTCGGAGCCCCCGCCTGCGGCGAAGGGCACCACGATGGTGACCGGGCGGGCCGGATAGGCGGGCTGGGAGGCGTGGGCCGCGCTGCTGGCGCAGGCCACGATGCCCACGGCACAGGCAGTACGAAGCCAACGGGCCAGCGTGGCTGCCGGCCTGGGAAAAGCGGGGATGTTCATCTTGTCTCCTTTGTATACGTATACTCTGTTGTGTATATTAAATAGTCATAAAGTATACGAAGTGAAAAAATAATATATATGACGTGGTAGCATGTCAAGCATCGTCTGGCCTTGTCGCGCCAGCAGAATCCGAGGGGAGATGCATGGCACTTGCAGAACGCCTGCGAGCCACTTCAGACGGCGCGGAAAGCGCCGCGCCGCGCCCGGCGGGCGTGTATGAAACCTTGTTTGAACAGATCGTGGCCGGTGAGCTGCGGGCGGGTGAACGCTTGCTGATCGATGACCTGGCCGAGCGCTTCGGCGTCAGCAAGATCCCCGTTCGTGAGGCCTTGAAGGCCCTGGAAGCCAAGGGCTGGGTCGAGTCGGCGCCGCGCCGGGGCACCTATGTGCGTGGCCTGTCGCTGTCCGAGCTGCATGAGTTGTTCGAGCTGCGCCTGATCCTGGAGCCCGAGATGACCGCCATGGCGGCCTACCGGCGGCGTGGCACCCATCTCCAGCAGTTGCTGGCGCTGGTTGAAGAGGGCGAGCGCGCCATCAAGCGCAATGACTTCGTGTCCAGTTCACGGGTCAATTCGCAGTTTCATACCGTGATCGCCCAGGCGGCCGACAACGCGCTGGCCTTTTCGGTGATCCAGGAGCTGGAGCTGCGCCTGTGCCGTTATTTCTTCGTGGCCGAATGGAGCGAGCGCAAGGAGTCCACGCAACAGCACTTGCAGCTTTACGAGGCCATCCGTGACCAGAATGCGGACGAGGCCCGGCGCCTGACAATCGCCCACCTGAAGCACACCGAGGCCATGGCAACGCGCTCGATCGCGTCGCTGCCGCCCGATGAGTGGGCGCGGCCCTGAAGCCGCTGCGCCCCGCACGTCAAAAAAAAGCCGACATTGCGTCGGCTTTTTTTTGTGAGGATCAGGCCTCGGCGATGCACTCGATTTCGAGCAGGAACAGCGGATTGCCCATGGAGGCTTCGATGGTCGTGCGGGCCGGGTAGTTGCCGTCAGGGAAGTAGCTGCGGTAGATCTCGTTCATGCGCGCAAAGTCACCGGCGCGCTTGAGAATCACGTTGGCCTTGACGATCTTGTCCAGGCTCGAGCCGGCGGCTTCCAGCAGCGCCTGCACGTTGGCCATCACCTGGTGCATCTGCGCATCGAAGTCACCTTCGACGATCTGGCGGTCGTCGTAGAAGGCCGGCTGGCCCGACACGAAGACAAAGCCGTTGGAACGCACGGCGGGCGACAGGGGCGCCAGCGGCGGCGTGACTTTGTCGGAACGAATGATTTCTTTGGTCATGGCTCTCTCCTTGGGGAAAATTTATAGGTATTGCAAGTGGGGACCCGGGCGCGGCTTATTGCGCGGTAGCCCCGGATTGTTTGACCATCTCCGCCGCATTGGCGATTTCGGTCTTGATGTGCTCCGAGAAGGCCTGCGGCGTGGTGCCCAGCGGTACCAGGCCCTGTTCGCCCAGTTGCGCGCGCACCTCGGGCAGGGCCAGTACCTGCGTGAACTCGTTGCTGAGCTGCTCGACCACGGCTGCGGGTGTGCCGGCAGGCGCGACCACGCCGTACCACGAGTTGGACTTGAAGTCCGGCAGGCCGGCTTCCTTGAAGGTCGGCACTTCCGGTGCGGCGGCCAGACGCTCGTCGTTGACCACCGCGATGGCGCGCAGCTTGCCGGAGGTGATGTGGGGCAGCACGTCGGGCACGTTGGCGAACATCATGTCCACGTGACCGCCCAGCAGGTCGGTCAAGGCGGCTGCCTGGCCCTTGTAAGGCACGTGCATGACCTTGGCGCCGGTCTGCGCCTTGAGCTGTTCGATGGCGATGTGGCTGGAGGTCCCGTTGCCGAAAGAGCCCAGGGTGATCGTGTCGGGCTTCTTGCCGGCCTGCGTGATCAGGTCCTGTAGCGTCTTGACCGGCACGTCCGGGTGGGCGACCAGGATGTGCGGCGTATAGGCCAGATAGGAGACCGGCGCGAAATCCTTTTGCGTGTCGTAGCGCAGATCGGTATGCAGGCTGGGGTTGATGGCAAAGCTGTTGGCCACCATGCCCAGGACATAGCCGTCGGGCTGGGCACGGGCCACGCGCTCGGTACCGATCATGGTGCCGCCGCCCGGCTTGTTGTCGATGATGACGGGTTGCTTGAGGCGGTCGCCCATTTTCTGGCCCAGGGTGCGCGCCAGGTTGTCCAGTGTGCCGCCGGCCGGGAAGGGCACCACAATGGTGATGAGTTTTTCCGGGTAAGCCTGGGCCTGGCTGGCCGCCGGCACGAGCGCCAGGGTACCCAGGGCAAAAAGGGCGTTGCGTAGCAGGGTATTGCGCATGATCGCCGCCTTATTCGATATGGGTGACCAGCTCGCCGATGGACTCGATGCGGGCCTTGATGATGTCGCCGGCTTCCAGCGAGCGCGGCGGCTTGAACGAGAGTGCGACGCCCGAGGGCGTGCCGGTGGCGATGATGTCGCCCGGCTCCAGCGTCATGCCTTGCGACAGGATGGCGATGATGGCCGGGATATCAAACAGCATGTCGGAGGTGTTGGCCGACTGGCGCTTTTCCCCATTGACTTCGAGTTCCAGGCTCAGCGCGTTGGGGGCGGGGATGGCGCGCGCCAGGGTGACCACCGGACCGATCGGGCAGGTGCCGTCCAGCGACTTGCCCTTGAACCATTGGCCGTGCAGCGCCTGCAGGTCGCGCGCGGTGATGTCGTTGACGATGGTGTAGCCGAAGACGTGGTCCAGGGCGTCCTCCGGGCGGATGTCGCGTCCGCCCTTGCCGATCACGATACCCAGTTCGATTTCGTAATCCAGCAGCTTGGAAATCTGCCCATGGCGGCTGACGCGCGCGTTGTGGCCGCTGACCGCCGTGGGCGGCTTGCTGAAGATTTCCATGGCTTTGGGCATCTCGTCGGCCGGGCGGCCACGGGCCAGATTGCCCTCGACGATGTGCTCGCGGTAGTTGCGGCCGACGCAGAAGATGTTCTTGCGCGGGCGGGGGATGGGAGCCAGAAAGGTCAACCCGGCAGCCTCGATGGCCTGCGGGCGGCCGCTGGCCTGTGCCTGTTCCAGCAGGCTGTCCAGGACGTCGATGGCGGCATCGCCCAGGTCGATGATGTCGCCCACCTGGCGCGGCGCGGAGGCCTGCGACAGGGCATGCGGGTGTTGCGACCAGGCTTCGGTCAGATCGATCACCTTGCCGTCATCGAGCAGGGCGCCCAGACGGGTCGAATTGTCATGGGCGAATGTCAGTAGCTTCATGGGGCGTTGTCTCCTGTGCCTGGCCGTCGGGGGCAGGGCTTGCTGGGTAAAAGTTGTTTTGTATTCGGCGTGCCTATTTTGTATGCAAGATTACTATGCTGTGTTCAGAATGGCAATACAGCATATTTTCGAGGCACCGCTTGCCGGAGAACGCGCGCAGGCCTGCGCATTGCTGCTCAGGCAGCGCAATGTGGCGTCGGATGCGAGGGGGGAGGCGGCGGGCAAGCCCGTGGCGTTCAGAGAAGCGGCAGTACTTTCCAGCCGGCGTATCGCCCGAAGTCGGCCTTGCAGGACGGGCGGTTCGGCGGGAGGGTCTTGTCGCGATTGGGGCTAAGCCCTGACGACGTTTGCGCCAGGAGCTGTTCCCCGACGAGGCGTTGGGGATGGGCGCGGTTGTGCGCGTTGGCCTGCTCCTGAGGCTGCATTGCAGCCCAGTTGGGTGGCCGGGCCAGGCAGGCCGTCTCTCCGGCGGCGACGGGACAGCCGCTGGCGGCCCAGCACCGTGTGCACGGCGCGCCTAGCGTCGCGCGAAGCGCTCCAGCGTCAGGCCGTCGAGGTCGATCTCGGGTTGGCGGCCGCAGACCAGATCGGCGACCACGCGGGACGTGCCGCAGGCCTGGGTCCAACCGTTGGAGCCGTGGCCGCTGTTGAGATAGAGGCCTTCCCAGCCGCAGCGGCCCAGGATGGCCGGGCCATCGGGGGTCATGGGGCGCAGGCCTGCCCAGAAGGTGGCCTGGCGGTAATCGACCCCTTCGGGAAAGAGGCTTTGCACCGCACGGATCAGGGTGGCCTTGCGGGCAGGGTTGAGGGTCAGGTCGTGTCCGACCAGTTCAGCCATGCCGGCGGCGCGCAGGCGCGAGCCGAGCCGGGAGATCATGACCTTGTTGTGTTCGTCCATGATCGACAGGGTCGGTGCCCGCGCGCTGTCGGTGATGGGGGCCGTGATGGAAAAACCCTTCAGGGGATAGACCGGCAGTTTCACGCCCAGCGGCGCGAGTAGCGCGGGTGCCTGGTTGCCCAAGGCCACGACGGTGGCGTCGGCCAGCAGGGGGCCGGCGCTGCTGTCTGCGCCGGTGACGCGCCCGCCTTCATGGCGCAGGCGCTCGATGGTGGTGCCGTAATGAAAGCGCACGCCCTGCGCCTGTAGCCAGGCGCTCAGTGCCTGGCAGAAAAGATGGCTGTCGCCGCTGGCGTCGGCCGGCAGGTGCAGCGCGCCGGCCAGCGGAGCGGCGGCATGCGACAGGGCGGGTTCGACCCGCCGCGCCTGGTCGGCATCGAGCACCTGGTGCGCGATGCCCAGTTCCGCCAGGGCGCTGGCCGAGAGATCGCCGTGACGGCATTCGGCTTCGGTCTGGAAGAGTTGCAGCACGCCGCCGGCATGGAAGTCGAAGGCCAGCGGCGTGTCGGCGATGAGTTGGCGCAGACAGGCCAGGCTGTAGTGCGCCACGCGCTGCATGCGCAGCTTGTTGATGCGAAAGCGCGGCGCGTTGCATTGCTGCAGCCATTGGCTCGCCCAGCGCAGGCGCACCGGGTCGGGCCATAGCGAGAAACGCACCGGCGCATCGGCCTTGAGGGCCATCCTCAGCACTTTCCAGGGCATGCCGGGGGCCGCCCAGGGCGCGGCAAAGCTGGGGCACAGGCCCCCCGCGTTGCCGAAGCTGGTCTCCATTCCCGGGCCGGCGTGGCGTTCCACCACCTCGACTTCGTGGCCTTCCCGGGCCAGATAGTAAGCGGTCGTGATGCCGACCACGCCTGCGCCAAGAACGAGCGTCTTCATACGGTTGAGGATCAGTTCGCTTTGATGTCGGCCGAGTCGATGATCTTCTTGTAGCGATCGGTCTCGCTGGCCATGAAGGAGGCAAAGTCGGCGGGCTTGCGATAGTCTACCGAGAAGCCCAGGCCTTCGAGGCGCGACTTCATTTCCGGCATCGCCATGATGCGCTCGGTGGCCTTGGTGAGCTTGTCGACGACCGGCGCAGGCACCTTGGCAGGAGCCCAGAAGCCATACCAGCTGGAGAACTCGAAGTCGGGATAGCCGGCCTCGCGCATGGTGGGCACATCAGGCAGTTGCGGGCTGCGCGTCGCACCCGTGACGGCCAGGGCGCGGACCTTGTCGGCCTTGATGAGCGGCAGGGCGGTGAGGATGGGGTCCATCTTGGCCGTGACGGCGCCGCCCATCAGGTCCTGCAGGGCGGGGGCGCCGCCCTTGTAGAGCGCGATCGGGATGTTCTTCTGGCCGATCTCATGCAGATAGTAGGCCGAGGCCAGGTGATCGGCCGCACCGAAACCGCCGGTGCCGAAGGTCACTTTCTGCGGTGCGGCGGCGGCCTCGTCGGCGAAGGCCTTGGGCGTGGTGGCCTTGACCGCCGGGTTCACCAGGAATACCAGCGGGCCTTGTGCCAGCAGCGCGATGGGCGCGTAGTCCTTGACCGCGTCGTACTTGATGGTGTCTTTGTAGAGCAGCGGGTTGATCGAGTGCAGCGAGGCGTTGATGTAGAGCGTGTAGCCATCGGCCGGCGAGCGCGCCACGTGATCGGCGCCGATCATGCTGGAGGCACCGGCGCGGTTCTCCACGATGATGTTCTGGCCCAGCTCGCCACGCAGCTTCTCGGCGAACAGGCGTGCCACGCTGTCAACCGGGCCGCCTGCGGCATGAGGCACCACGATGGTGATCGGGCGCGAGGGGTAGTCGGCCTCGGCGGCATGGGCCAGGGGGAGTACTGCGCAGGCGAGCGCGGCAGCGATGAGATTGCGGCGAACGGCGTCCATAGTCGTGATCCTTTGTCGAACAGGTCAAAAACGCGCGCGGCCGGGTTGCGGCGCACAGCGCAGGCAGAAACTCAGAGCGTAAGAGAGGCAGGGGTGAAATTTATTTCCTTGTTGCGCGTGCGCCGGCGCCGATACGAAAGAATATTCACCCTCGCAACGGCGTCGATCAGCCTGGCGTCTCAGAGGTAGTCCAGCGGCAGCGCGGTGGTGTACTTGATTTCCTCCATCGCGAAGCTGGAACTGACGTCGAACAGCTCGGCGATCTGGATCAGCTTCTTGTAGATGCGGTCGAAACCGGCGATGTCCGGCACCAGTACCTTGAGCAGGTAGTCGGTGTCGCCGGTCATGCGGTAGAACTCGACCACTTCGGGGATGTCGCGCACCCCCACGGAGAATTTTTTCAGCCACTGCAGATCATGGTGGCTGGTCTTGATCGACACGAAAACGGTCAGGCCCAGGCCCGCCTTGACGCTGTCCAGCAGACAGACCTGGCGGCGGATCAGGCCGGATTGCTGCATCTGCTGGATGCGTTTCCAACAGGCAGTGGGAGAGAGGTGAACCTGCTCGGCGATTTCGTGATTGGACAGGCGCGCGTCTGCCTGAAGCAGCGCCAGGATGCTGCGGTCTTTCTTGTCCATAAGGGCACTGTTCCTCCTTGCCGGGCCTGGCCGGGCCCGCACTGGCCCGTATGTTCGGGCCTGATTCGGTGTTCGAGCGCGAGCGCTCCCGCCAGGGCTGCCGGGAGGCGGCGCGGGCGGATGGGGTGGTTGCCGGGACAGTCGTGGCCGTGCTGTGACGCCATGGATATGGCGTGCCGGCGATGCGCTGAGGCATCCACCTAGCGGGCATGTTATAGGCTGGCCCGGGTGGCGACCATATAATTCATATGCGCTGAATTATGGGAATTCTTATATGTCGATTAGCAGCGGAACGGCCATGAAGGAAGTGGACCTCACCTTGATGCAGACGTTCTTTCTGGCGGCTCGCGAAGGCACGTACTCGGCCGCCGCGCGGCGGCTGAATATTTCGTATCAGTCGGTGGCGAACCATATCCGTCGCCTGGAGCAGCGCGTCGGCGACAAACTCGTGGTCACCGAGAGAGGGTCCAAGTCCATTGCCCTGACGCCGCGCGGCACCAGCCTGTACCGGCTGCTGGAACCGGAGTTCGACACCATCCTGATGCGCCTGGCCAACCTGATCGACAAGGAGCGGCCGGTGATTCGCATCGGCATGCCGCAGGCCATCTTTTTCTACCTGATGCCGCCGCTGCTCAAGGAGTTCCGCCGCTGCCATCCCAATGTCGAGGTGGTGGGCTATGAGCGCGACGTGTCCCTGCCGGAACTGATTCGCAGCGGCTCGCTCGATGTTTGCCTGAGCGAGCGCTATTTCGGCGAAACGGTGATTCCCCAGCGCGTGATCTGCCATTACCAGCCGGCGCTGGTGTTTCCTGCAAGCTGGACGCCTCCCAAGGATGTCGCCTCGGTACCGCAATGGGCGCGGGGCCGCCCGCTGGTGGCACACGAGCCGGGCCAGATGCTGCGCAACATCGCGGTGGACTACCTGTCGGTGGGTGTCGAGCAGCCGACGGTAGTGGTGTCCACGTCGACCAGCGCCAGCGCCAAACGCTGCGTGGCCGAGGGGATCGGGTTCGCCCTGCTGCCCAGCTGGTGCATCGAGGATGCGGATACCCAGTTGCAGTGCATGGCCTTGAGCAATGCCCCCAAGATACCCATCTACTTCGGCGAGGCCGCCTATCTGCGTGCCAATCCCTTCGTGCGCACCCTGCACAAACTCTGCCTGGAGCTGCTGGCCACCACCGTCAATGCGCGTTCGGCACGCTGGATCGCCAGCCGCAGCGGCAAGCGCCGGGCCTGAGGCCGGCGGCGGGGCGGGGATAAACATTCTCTTTTTTCCGCCCGGCCCCCGGCAGAATCGAAAAATATTCACCACCCGTCCCCCTAGACTACGTCAAACCCTAGTGGCGAACCGGTTCCGGCAGGAGCGCCGGCCGCTTCTTCCCGGAGATTGAAGTCTATGAAGGAAAGTACCCAGCTGGTCGGCGCGGGCCGCCACCCCGAGCGTTTCGGTGGCCTGGTGAATACGCCGATCTGCCGCGCCTCGACGATTCTGGCCGGTTCCATGGCCGAGTGGGAAGAGATGAAACGTGCCCGCGCCGCCGAGGAGCCGGGGGCAACCACGTATGGACGCTTTGGCACGGCTACCGCGCATGCCTTCGAAGAGGCGATGGCGCAGCTTGAGGGCGGCCGGGGCGCGCTGGTGTTCCCCTCCGGCCTGGCGGCCATCGTCACCACGCTGACGGCGCTGTTGTCGGCCGGCGACCATATCTTGGTGTCGTACAGCGCCTACTCGCCCACCCGCAGCTTCCTGGATCGGGTGCTGCGCCGCTTCGGCGTGGAGGTGCAGGTCTATGACCCGGCCTGCGGCGAGGAGATCCAGTCGCTCATGCGGCCGAACACGCGCGTGGTGTATGTCGAGTCGCCGGGCTCGGAAACGCTGGAAATCCAGGATATTCCTGCCATCGCCCGCATGGCGCATGCGCAGGGCGCTTTCGTGGTGATGGACAATACTTGGGCCACGCCACTTTTTTTCAAACCGCTGGCGCATGGGGTGGATGTCTCCATCCATGCCGCCACCAAGTACATCGTGGGTCATTCCGACGCCATGCTGGGCGTGGTCACCTGCAATGAGGCGACCTGGTCGCGCGTCAAGCAGACCACCCAGGACATGGGGCAGACGGCCGGGCCGGACGATATTTTTCTCGCCCTGCGCGGTCTGCGCACCATGGGGTTGCGGCTGCAGCGTCACTGGGAGTCGGGCCTGCGCGTGGCGCAGTGGCTGGAACAGCAGCCCGAGGTCGAGGCCGTGGTGCATCCGGCCTTGCCTTCGCATCCCGGGCACGCGCTCTGGAAACGCGACTACTCCGGCGCCTGCGGGCTGTTTTCCGTCGTGTTGCGAACCCGCGATGCGCAGGCCGTGGCGGCCTTCGTCGACGCCTTGCAGCATTTCGGCATCGGGGTGTCGTGGGGGGGATATGAAAGCCTGGCCATCCCGTTCACCCCGGGCGAGCACCACGGCGCGCGCTGGCCCTACCAGGGCAGCGCGGTCCGCGTGCATATCGGGCTGGAAGACCCGGAAGACCTGATCGACGATCTGCGCCAGGCCCTGGCCGTCATGGCTGCGCGCGATTCCCTTTCACCGTCCGCGCAGCCCGAGGCCGCGCGCCAGAACGCCTGAGCCGGCAGCGGCCGGCATCGTCATTCTTCGAGGAGATAAACATGAGCAAAATGAAAGTCAACGGTTCCTTCGTGGCCCTGATCACGCCCTTCAACAAGGATGGCAGCGCCGACTTCGAGGCCTTCCGCGAGCTGCTGCGCTTCCAGGAAGACAACGGCACCAGCGCCGTGCTGATCATGGGGTCCACCGGTGAGGTGTCCATGCTCTCGCAGAAAGAGCGCGAGACCATCATCGTCGAGACGGCCAAGATGAAGACCGGCAAGATGAAGCTGTTCTACGGCTGCACCGGTAACAACACCGAGACCACCAAGGACTACCTGCGCTTCGCCCACGCCAACGGCGCCGATGGCGCGATCCTGGCGGCGCCGGCCTATATCTGCGCTTCCGAGTCCGATATCGAGAGCTACTTCCTGGAAGTCGCCGACGCCACCGATCTGCCGCTGGGCATCTACAACAACCCGCCGCGCGTCAAGAGCGACCTGCACTGGGACCAGCTGCTGCGCATCTTCAAGCACCCCAACTACGTGGTGCACAAAGAATCCACCACGCGCGTGGGCCAGGTAGCCCAGGTGCTCTACGGTGCTCCCGACGTGTCGGTCATGTGCTGCGACTCGCCCAACCTGGGTCTGGTGGTGCCGACCATGAGCCTGGGCGGCCACGGCACGGCCAACATGACCGGCAACATCGCGCCGGCTGAAATGACCGAGATCTCCAAGCCCTGGACCTCGCCGGAAGTCAGCACCAGCTTCCGCGAAGCCTATCTGCGCAACCTGCAACTGCTGCACTACTCCTACTCGGCCATCAATCCGGTGGCGATCAAGTCGCTCATGAAGGCCGTGGGCCTGCCGGCCGGCGAGCTGCGCAAGCCCCTGCGCGGCCTGGAAGGCGAGCCGCTGCTCAAGGGCCTGCGCGTGGTCAAGGAACTGGGCCTGGACAAGAAGTACGGCTGGAGTTCGGCTGCGCTCAAGGCCGCCTGAGGCCGGGTCACGACACAAGGAGGAGGACGGTATGGATCTGGGAATCGCGGGCCGGCACGCCATCGTGTTCGGCGGCAGTCGGGGAATGGGGCGCGCCTGCGCCCAGCAGCTGGCCAGTGAAGGCGTCAATGTGGTCATCGCCGCGCGCACCGAGAGTGTGCTGGCCGAGGCCGCGCAGGCGATGACGGCGGCCACCGGCACCCAGGTCCGTTATGTCGCCGCCGACATCACCACGGATGCCGGGCGCGAGGCGGTGCTGGCCGCCTGCCCGGCACCGGACATCCTGGTGAACAATGCCGACGGCGTGCTGCCGGGGGACTTCCGCAACTGGACCCAGGCCGACTGGCACGGCGCGCTGGATGCGATGGCGCTGGGGCCGATCGACATGATCCGGCGTGTGGTCGACGGCATGATGGAGCGCCGTTTCGGGCGCATCGTCAACATCGTCTCGCGCAGCGTGAAGACGCCTCAGCTTGAGCTGGGGCTGTCCAACGGGGCGCGCTCCTGCCTGGTGGGCTTCGTGGCGGGTCTGGCGCGCCAGACCGTGCGGCACAACGTCACCATCAACAACCTGCTGCCGGGGGTCTTTGCCACCGACGCACAGCGCCGTCATATCGAGGGCATGCTGGAGCCGGGCGGCAAGAGTTTCGATGAGCTCTGGGAAGAGCGCGGCACGAACAACCCGGCCGGGCGCTATGGCCAGGCCCATGAGATCGGGGCGCTGTGCGCCTTCATCTGCGCCGCGCAGGCCGGTTATATCTGTGGCCAGAGCATCCTGATCGATGGCGGGGCGTATCCGGGCACGTACTAAGTGCCCGCCGGCGTGCCGGCCCTACATGCGGGCCGAATTGATCGCCGCGCTCCAGCGCCAGCGGCCGTCACGGTAGCGGAAGTCGAGTGTGACGGCGTCGCTGGGCGCGTGCAGAAAGGGCGCATACCAGACACGCACCAGGCCCGGTGCCGGGCGCTGCCACAGGGACGCACCCGGGATCGGGCTGCCGGCCATCAGGCCCAGCGTGGAGAAATAGGCTTCGGCCCGCGGCCAGGCCTGGCCGTCGTCGAGCGGCCATTGGCCCAGCTTCTGCATACCCTGGTAGAAGGTCAGGCCGGTGGTGAAGGGGTCGGTGGCGTTTTCCGCGAAGCGTTCGGGGCTGAGCTGCCCCATGCCGTCATCCGAAGGGGCGCACAGGATGCGCTCGACCAGATCGGCCAGCGCGGCGGGTTCTGGGATGTCCAGGCGGCCCTGCAGGGCGGGGATCAAGGTCGACGGGGTCTGGCACAGGCGGGCCTGCAACAGCAGACCGTCAGGGTTGTGGCCAGCCTGGGAGGCGCTGACGCCGGACAGGCATAGCATCAGCACGAAAGCACGGAGCCGGAACATGATGGGCGGGCAGTCGAAAAGCCCGGATTGTAGCGGGCGCGGGCCCCCCCCCGGGGGGGGGGGGGGCGGCCGGGGCG
>JAEWJD010000044.1 GCA_023386765.1 Pseudomonadota bacterium
GCCTTGAGCAGCTTGATCTCGCTGTCATCAACCAGCGAGACGGCCGCGCCCGTGGCACCGGCACGGCCCGTGCGGCCGATGCGGTGCACGTAGTCTTCGGGCACGTTGGGCAGCTCGAAATTGACCACCTGCGGCAACTGGTCGATATCCAGCCCGCGGGCGGCGATGTCGGTGGCGACCAGCACGGCGACGCTGCCGTCCTTGAAGCCGGCCAGCGCACGGGTGCGGGCCGACTGGCTCTTGTTGCCGTGGATGGCGGCGGCCGACAGGCCGTCCTTGACCAGCTTTTCGGCCAGGCGGTTGGCGCCATGCTTGGTGCGGGTGAATACCAGCACCTGGTGCCAGCCGCTTTCGCGGATCAGGTGGCTGACCAGGTCACGCTTGTGGGCCTGATCGACCAGGTGAACGGTCTGGGTGACCAGCTCGGTGGCGGTGTTGCGCGGCGTCACGGACACTTCGCCCGGGTTGTTCAGCACGCCACGGGCCAGCTCGCGGATCTCGTCGGAGAAGGTGGCCGAGAACAGCAGGTTCTGGCGCGACTTGGGCAGCAGCGCCAGCACCTTGCGGATATCGCGGATGAAGCCCATGTCCAGCATGCGGTCGGCTTCGTCGAGCACCAGGATTTCCACGCCCGAAAGGTCGATGGTTTTCTGGCCGGCATGGTCCAGCAGGCGGCCCGGCGTGGCCACCAGGATGTCCAGGGGCTTGCGCAGGGCGCTGATCTGCGGGTTGATGTTCACACCGCCGAACATCACCATGGAGCTCAGGCCGGTGTATTTGCCATAGACCTGCACCGACTCAGCCACCTGGGCGGTCAGTTCGCGGGTCGGGGTCAGAATCAGGCAGCGCGGCCGACCGGGCGTGCGCTTGGCGGGTTTGTTCTGCATCAGGCGATGCAGGATGGGCAGGGTGAAGCCGGCGGTCTTGCCGGTGCCCGTCTGGGCGGCAGCAAGCAGATCGCCGCCCTTGAGTACCTGGGGAATGGCCTGCGCCTGAATGGGCGTCGGGGCGGTATAGCCGGTTTCGGCGATGGCACGCAAAAGGGTGTCAGCCAGCTCGAGGTCGGCGAAAGAAGAATAGGTAGACAACAACAACTCCAGCGGCAGCCCGTCGCTCAAGTTGAGAGACTCCAATCCAGGCGGACGAACGAGGAGAACAGGATATGCCGGCTTGGAATCCGGCACGGCGGCTTGGCGCCTTGAGACGTGTGCTGATTGGCAATGCACACGGCAGAGGATTGTAACCGAAGCGCCCGTTATCGATGGACCAAGCTGTAACAGGCGGCGATACACTTGTCGCTGCCTTTGGTGCTGTAATGCGAGAGTTTTCACCGTGGGGATTCTTATGCGAACGATGCGTGTGCTGGCCTGGTCCTGGATGCTCTCCCTGACGATGCTGTTGTCGGGTTGCGGCTATAACGCGATGCAGGCCGCCGATGAGCAGGTCAAGGCGGCGTGGTCGGAGGTGCTCAACCAATATCAGCGCCGGGCCGATCTGGTCCCGCAACTGGTCAAGGTGGCGGACGCCTACATGACCCATGAGCGCGAAGTGCTCACGCAGGTGACCGAGGCGCGCGCCAAGGTGGGCAGCGTGCAGATCACCGCCGATCAGCTGGAAGACCCGGCTGCCGTGGAGCGTTTCCAGCAGGCCCAGGCAGGCCTGAGTTCGTCGCTGTCGCGCCTGATCGCCGTGTCGGAAAACTACCCGCAGCTCAAGGCTGACGGCCTGTTCCGCGACCTGCAGGTGCAGCTCGAAGGCACCGAGAACCGCATCGCCGTGGCGCGCGGCCGCTATGTGCAGGATGTGCGCGATTACAACGTGCTGGTGCGTCAGTTCCCGGGCGTGATCACCGCCAAGATTTTCGGCTACGCGCCCAAGGCCAATTTCGGCGTCGAGAACGAGGCGGCCATTTCGCGCCCGCCCGAAGTGAAGTTCAGCAACCAATGATCCTCGCCGGGCGCAGATCCCTCCTGTGGGCGCTGTTCGGGCTGCTGGCCTGCCTGCTGATGGCGGGCGGGCCGGTCAGTGCGGCCGCCGAGACGCCGCCGGTACCGGCCCTGACCCAACGGGTCACCGACCTGACCGGCACCCTGGCGCCGGCCCAGCGCCAGGCGCTGGACGATGAGCTGGCCGCGCTGCAGGCGCGTAAAGGGGCGCAGCTGGCGGTCTTGATCGTGCCCAGCACCGGTGCCGAGAGCATCGAGCAGTTCGCCACCCGGGTCTTTGAGCAATGGCGTCTGGGCCGCGGCAAGATCGATGATGGCGTGCTGTTCGTGGTGGCCAAGAATGACCGCGCCATGCGCATCGAGGTCGGCTATGGCCTGGAAGGCGCCATTTCCGATGTGCTGGCCGGACGCATCATCCGCGAGCAGGTGATCCCGCATTTCCAGCAGGATGACTATGCCGCCGGGATACAGGCGGGGGTGCAGGCCCTGGTAGCCCTGATCGATGGGGAGGCGCTGCCGCCGCCACCCCGGCAGCAGAGCCAGGCCTCCTCCGACGGCTCGCTGTGGGAGAACCTGCTGGACGTCGGGTTGTTCCTGC
>JAEWJD010000060.1 GCA_023386765.1 Pseudomonadota bacterium
CTTGCCGCCATTGGCGACCAGCATGCGGGCGGTTCCGGCGCCCAGCCCGGAGGCGCCGCCGGTGACGATGAATACCTTGTTGGCGATTTCCATGTCGATCTCTCGTAGTCCGAAGCCCGGGCCTGGCGCAGGCGGCGGGCAAAGAAACCCGGC
Organism: Pseudomonadota bacterium; assembly: GCA_023386765.1. Classification (GTDB taxonomy): domain Bacteria; phylum Pseudomonadota; class Gammaproteobacteria; order Burkholderiales; family Burkholderiaceae_B; genus Bordetella. The sequence goes on from JAEWJD010000060.1 coordinate 154, forward strand.
CGCGCCTTTTTGAGGGGCGAGGCCGGTGCGATTCCATCAGCTTTTCAGGGCGGCGGCCACGCGGGCCTTGATTTCTTCGACCGAGCCCACACCGGTCACTTTCCGGTACTTGGGCGCACGCGCCGGGTCCTGTTCTGCCCAGCTGCTGTAGTACTGCACCAGCGGGCTGGTCTGTTCGTGGTACGTGGCCAGGCGGTTGCGCACGGTTTCCTCGCGGTCATCGTCACGCTGCACCAGCGGCTCGCCGGTCACGTCGTCGTGGCCGGCGACCTTGGGCGGATTGGATTCCACGTTGTAGCTGCGGCCGCTGGCCAGGTGGACCCAGCGCCCGCTCATGCGCTTGACGATGTCTTCGTCGGGGACGGCGATCTCGATCACGTAGTCCAGCGCCACGCCGGCGTCCTTGAGGGCGTCGGCTTGCGGGATGGTGCGCGGAAACCCGTCGAACAGGTAGCCGTTGGCACAATCGGGCTGGGTCAGCCGGTCTTTGACCAGGCCGATGATGATGTCATCCGGCATCAGGCCGCCCGCATCCATGACTTTCTTGGCTTCCACGCCCAGCGGCGTGCCCGCCTTGACGGCGGCGCGCAGCATGTCGCCGGTGGAAATCTGCGGAATGCCGCAGGCCTGGGTGATGAATGTGGCCTGGGTGCCTTTGCCAGCACCCGGGGGGCCGAGCAGGATGAGACGCATACGTGCTCCAGTAGAGAGGTTTTTTTTGTGGTCGGAGGCGATTATGCCGCAATGCAACAGCCGATGTGGGGCAACACCATCGGAAAAAACCCTTAAACCGGGCAGATTTGTTGCGATAAAGCAGGAACGCACGGCCAACGGGGCCGTATGCCAGCTGTCAGGGCAAACCTTGGGCAAATACCGCGCGCACCCGCGCCAGGTCATCAGGCGTATCGACGCCGGCTGCCGGGGCGGAGGCGACCTGCACCACCACGATATTGTGCCCATGCTCCAGGGCGCGCAACTGCTCGAGCGATTCGAAGCGTTCCAGCGCGCCCTGGGGCAGGGCGGGAAAACGGTTGAGGAAGCCGACGCGATAGGCGTACATGCCGATGTGATGCCAGGCTGGCAGGCCTTCGGCCAGCACGCGTTCGCCACCGGCCAGGGCATCGCGTGCCCAGGGGATGGGGGCGCGCGAAAAATACAGGGCCCGGCCGTCGGCTGCGCATACGACCTTGACCACATTGGGGTTGAAAAGCGATGACGCATCGGCCAAGGGGCAGGCGCAGGTCGCGATGTCGGCCCAGGGAGTCTCGGTCAGGCTGCGCGCCACGCGGTCGATGAGCTCGGGCTCGATGAGCGGTTCATCGCCCTGGATGTTGACCACCACAGCGTCATCGGGCAGGCCCAATTGACGTACGGCTTCGGCCAGACGGTCGGTGCCGGTCGGGTGGTCGGTGCGCGTCATGAGGGCGTGGTAGCCATGGTCGAGCACGGCGCGCTCGACGCGTGCGTCATCGGTGGCGACGTAGATCTGGCTGGCGCCGCTGCGCGCCGCGCGCTCGGCCACGCGCACGACCATCGGTTTGCCGGCGATATCGGCCAACGGCTTATCCGGCAGCCGGGTCGACGCCACGCGCGCCGGGATCAGGGCGATGAAAGTCATGGGTGAGCGGGAGCGGGGTCAGGCCGCCGGATCAAGCGGGCGGGCTTCGTTTACGAGCATGACGGGCACGCCGTCGCGAACCGGAAAGGCCAGCCTGTCGGCCTGGCAGATCAGTTCTTGCTGCGTGCGGGCGAACTCGAGGCGGCCCTTGCACAGGGGGCAGACGAGGATGGCGAGAAGGCGGGATTCCATGGCAGCGATTCTAAAACAGAACCGCAGGCTGCGGGGTCATCGGCGCGGCGCCAATGCGCGTAGCCGCGCATGTAGCCAGTCGAGGAAACCGTCAGGCGCGAAACGTGCCCGGACCTGCACCGACCACAGCCGGGGGTCGTGCAGGGCAGCGCATTTGATGGCGTCTTTGGCGGTGATCAGGATGGTGTCGGCGGAAATGCCGGTGAAGGGCGAACGCGCGTAATCGTAGTGGTCAGGCAAGGCCAGGCGCGGCACGGGCTGGATGCCGGCCGCCTCCAGGGTGCGGAAGAACCGTTCCGGATTGCCGATACCGGCGGCAGCGGCCACCGGCTGGCCGGCGAACGCCTCGAGACTCTGCTCGGCGCCGTCGCTCAGGCGGCGTGCCGACTGCGGCTCCAGCCACATGGTCCAGCGTGCGGCCGGCCCGTCGGGCGCGGGCGCTGGCGCCGGGGTATTGCTGTTGGTGATGATGGCGTCGACGTCGCGCAGGCGGCTGGCCGGCTCGCGCAAGGGGCCGGCCGGCAGCAGTCGGGCGTTGCCCACGCCGCGTTCGTCCTGGACCACGATTTCAATGTCGCGCGCCAGCGCCAGGTGCTGCAGGCCATCGTCGGCCACGATGACATCGATCCCGGGGTGGGCGGCCAGCAGCGCACGCGCCGCGTCGGCCCGGCGGGGGTGGACGGCCACCGGCGCGTCGGTCACGGCAGCGATCAGGGCGGGTTCGTCGCCGAATGCGCTGGCCGCGAGCCGGCCCTGACCGACGCGCGGTGCGCCGTCGATCTTGGCGCCATAGCCGCGGCTGATCATGCCCGGCGTGTAGCCGCGGGCCCGCAGGCCCTCCAGAATGGCGATCACGACCGGCGTCTTGCCGGTTCCGCCCACGTAGATGTTGCCCACCACGATGACCGGCACCGGCGCTTGCCAGGCCGCACGCGCACCGCTGCGGTAGGCCTGGCGTTTGCGGCGCACGAAGCCGGCGGCCAGCGCGCCCAGCGGGCGCAGCAGCGTGGACAGCCAGCCGCCATGCTGCCACTGGCGCTGGAGCGTGCGCTCAAGAAAGCCGTTGGGTTTCAATGGGCCGCCTGGGCAGCGAAATTGATGCGGCCGATGCCGGCGTCGCGGGCCGCCTGCATGACATTGACGACCGCCTGATGGGCGGCCTGTGCGTCGGCGTTGATCACCACCACGGCTTGCGGCTGGTCGGCTGCCGCGCGCCGCAGGGCCTCGGCCATGGCGCCGGGCTCGCTGCTGTCCAGCAGCACGCCGTTCAGGGCATAGTGGCCGTCCTGGCTCACGGCGACCTCGAGGGTGACCGGGCCCGCGGCATCGGCCTGCGCCTGGGGCAGGGTGATCTCCAGCTGGCTGTAGCGCGCGAAAGTGGTGGTGGCTGCCAGGAAGATCAGCATCACCAGCAGGACGTCGATGAGCGGGATGACGTTGATGTCCAGCTCGTCGTCGTGTGTGCGCCGCCGCCGGAAGTTCATGGGCGCACCTCGCGTGCCAGACGGTGCGCGCCCTGTTCCATGGCATTCAGGTAGTGGTCGACGCGACTGCGGAAGTAGCGGTGCGCGATCAGGGCGGGAATGGCGATCAGGATGCCGAACCCGGTGTTGTAGAGGGCGACCGAGATGCCGTGAGCCAGTTGCGCGGGGTCGGTGCCGCCCGGCGCGTAGGCGCCGAAGATCTCGATCATGCCGATCACCGTGCCGAACAGACCCATCAGGGGGGCCACCACGGCCACCGTGCCCAGGGCGGGCAGGTAGCGGTTGAGCTCCTGGGCAACGCCCTGGCCGGCCGTCTCGACGGCGTCGCGCAGGGCTTCGCGGGGCGCCTGGCGCATGCGCAGCACTTCGGCCAGCACGCGCCCATAGGGCGAGCTGCGCTCCAGGCGGGTCAGGGCTTCGGGGCTGTCCTGGCGGGTGCGCAGCATATCCAGTACCTGCTCGCTCAGCCCGCGCGGCATGATCAGCGTGCGGCGCAGCGAGAGCAGGCGTTCCAGGATCAGCGCCAGGCCGAGGACGGAGGTTGCCAGCAAGGGCCAGATCGGCCAGCCGGCATCGCGCAAAAGGGTCAGCAAGACGGGAGACTCCAAGGAAGGGCGGCCCGCGGATTCGGGCGGGGCGTCAGGCGGCAATGTAACGGCCGGCCGGCGTCAGTGGCAAGTCGTCACGCCGTCAAAACTATCCACAGAATCTGTGGATAATTCTGTGCAAAACTTCCGGGAAACCCCCTCGGGACAGGGGTTTACAGTACTTTGCTTCACTTTTGCTCAGTATGAAAATCATGTGAAACCATTATAAATCAATGGCTTGCATGTATTTTCGGCCGTTTTGGGCGGATCGGCGAGCAAATGCTGATTGCGTTATCATGCGAGCCCGTATTCTCAAGCCCTGTGGACATATTTCGCCGTTTCAGCCCCATGACAACAGGATTCGCTGTCAAAGATGACGCATTCGCGCGGGATGTCCTCTCGGTCGCGCAACTGAACCAGGCGGTCGGCCAACTGCTCGAACGCAATATTCCCGCCTTGTGGGTGCGTGGCGAGGTGTCCAATTTCACCCAGGCCGCGTCGGGCCATTGGTATTTCACCCTCAAGGACGCCCGGGCGGCCGTGAGAGCGGTGATGTTCCGCGGCCGTGCGGCGGCGGTCGGCTTCGTGCCGCGCCCGGGCGACGAGGTCGAGATCCGCGCCCGCGTCAGCCTCTATGAGCCGCGTGGCGATTACCAGTTGCAGGCCGAGGCGATGCGCCGCGCCGGCGTGGGCAACCTCTACGAAGCCTTCCTGTTGCTCAAGGAGCGCCTGGCCGCCCAGGGTCTGTTCGATCCCGAGCGCAAGCGCACCCCGCCGCGTCTGCCGCGCGCCATCGGCGTCGTGACCTCCCTGCACGCGGCGGCCTTGCGCGACGTGCTGTCGGCGCTGGCGCGGCGTGCGCCCCAGGTGCCGGTGGTGATCTATCCGGCGGCAGTGCAGGGCGCGGAGGCGGCGCGTGCGCTGGCCGCTCAGGTGCGCGCAGCCAGTCAGCGCGCCGAGGTCGATACGCTGTTGCTGGTGCGCGGTGGCGGCAGCATCGAGGATCTGTGGAGTTTCAACGACGAGGAGCTGGCCTACGCCGTGGCGGAGTGCGCCATGCCGGTGATCAGCGGCGTGGGGCACGAAACGGACTTCACCATTGCGGATTTTGTGGCCGACGTGCGTGCGCCGACGCCTACCGCCGCGGCCGAGCTGGCTTGTGTGCCGCGCGGCGAGCTGCTGGGTCAGCTTGGCCATGCTGTCACGCGCCTGGCGCGTGCCCAGCAGCGTCGCCTGGAGCAGGCTGCTCAGCGGCTGGACCGGGCCAGCGCCCAGCTGGAGTCGCCGCTGCAGCGCCTGGCGCATCAGCACGAACGCCTGAATACCCTGCGTCACCGGCTGGCGGCGGCCGCCCAGCGGCCCGTCAGTGCCCAGGGCCTGCGACTGGGTGGGCTGGTGCAGCGTCTGGCGCGCCGTGCTCCCCAGACGGCGCGTGCGCAGGACCGCCTGCTGGGCCTGGCGCAGCGTCTGGCCCGCGCCCAGAAGGCAAGTCTGGCCCAGGCCCAGGCGCGCGTGCAGGCCTGGGCGGGGCATCTGCGCGCCCTGGATCCCGAGCATACGTTGGCACGCGGTTATGCCGTCTTGCGCGATGAGCAGGGGCGGGTCGTCAGCGATGCCGCGCAGCTTTCCGTGGGGCAGCCGGTCAGTGTCGATCTGGCCCGGGGCCGGGCGCATGCGTCGGTCACGGGAACCGGGCCGCGTGACTGAAATATTCTCTTAACCCCGCGCCAAACCCGGGTTAACGCGAGGCCGCAAGCAAGAGCCGATACAATGAAACGGCTTGATCGTGCATTCAACCAAGAAGGAATCGACCATGGCACATACTCTTCCCCCCCTGCCGTACGCGATGGACGCGCTGGCTCCGCGCATTTCCAAGGAAACGCTGGAGTACCACTACGGCAAGCATCACCAGACGTACGTCACCAACCTGAACAACCTGGTTCCGGGCACCGAATTCGAGAACGCCTCGCTGGAAGACATCGTCAAGAAGTCGTCGGGCGGCATTTTCAACAACGCCGCGCAGGTGTGGAACCACACCTTCTACTGGAACAGCCTGTCGCCCAACGGCGGCGGCGAGCCCACGGGCGCGCTGGCTGATGCCATCAAGGCCAAGTGGGGCAGCGTTGAAGCCTTCAAGGAAGCCTTCAACAAGTCGGCCGCCGGCAACTTCGGTTCGGGCTGGCCCTGGCTGGTCAAGAAGGCCGATGGCAGCCTGGACATCGTCAATACCAGCAATGCCGCCACGCCGCTGACCACCGCCGACAAGGCGCTGCTGACCTGTGACGTGTGGGAGCATGCCTACTACATCGACTACCGCAATGCCCGTCCCAAGTACCTGGAGAACTTCTGGGCCCTGGTGAACTGGGAATTTGCCGCGAAGAACTTCGCCTGATCGGCCTGCCGGGCGCTGCAAGCGTTCTGGCGCGATCCGGGCCCGGCTCTGCCGGGCCTTTTTCTTGCCCGGCAGCCGTGTTGCCCAGCAAAGAAGCGTCCAAGGACTAGACGGAGCGTCCGTTCTTTGGACACCCTTGGGGCAGGGGGGCGAGGGGGGGAAACGCTGCGGTAACATCCAGGGCAGATTCCTTTTTTTATCCACTTTTCCTGACGAGCCATGACCCTGGAAGCCTTTATCTGCGACGCGATTCGTACTCCTTTTGGCCGCTATGGCGGTGCGTTGTCTTCGGTGCGTGCCGATGACCTGGCCGCGATCCCCATCAAGGCCCTGATGGCGCGCAACCCGAACGTGCGCTGGGAAGAGCTGGATGACACGATCTTCGGCTGCGCCAACCAGGCCGGTGAAGACAACCGCAACGTGGCCCGCATGGCCACCCTGCTGGCGGGTCTGCCCATCGAAGTGCCGGGCGCCACCGTCAACCGTCTGTGCGGCTCGGGCCTGGATGCGATCGGCACGGCCGCGCGCGCCATCCGCGCCGGCGAGGCCGGCCTGATGCTGGCCGGTGGCGTGGAAAGCATGAGCCGTGCTCCGTTCGTCATGGGCAAGGCCGACAGCGCCTTTTCGCGTAATGCCGCCATCTATGACACCACCATCGGCTGGCGCTTCGTCAACAAGCTGATGAAGGCGCAGTACGGCGTGGACTCCATGCCCGAGACGGCCGAAAACGTGGCCGATGACTTCGGCATCAGCCGTGCTGACCAGGACAAGTTCGCGCTGGCCAGCCAGCAGAAGACCGCCCGTGCCCAGAAGGAAGGCTATTTCGATACCGAAATCACGCCGGTGTCGATCGCGCAGCGCAAGGGCGACCCCTTGATCGTGGATCGCGACGAGCACCCGCGCGAGACCAGCCTGGAAGCGCTGGGCCGCCTGAAGGGCGTCGTGCGCGAAGGCGGCAGCGTCACGGCGGGCAACGCCTCGGGCGTGAATGATGGCGCGGCAGCCCTGCTGCTGGCCGACGAAAAGGGTGCTGCCCGCCACGGCCTGACCCCGCGTGCGCGCGTGGTTGGCATGGCCACGGCTGGCGTGGCTCCGCGCATCATGGGCATGGGCCCGGCGCCGGCGACCCGCAAGGTGCTGGCCCAGACCGGTCTGACGCTGGCGCAGATGGACGTCATCGAACTGAACGAAGCCTTCGCAGCGCAAGGCCTGGCCGTGCTGCGTGACCTGGGTATCGCCGACGACGATGCGCGCGTGAACCCCAACGGCGGCGCGATCGCCCTGGGTCACCCGCTGGGCGCCAGCGGCGCGCGTCTGGCCACCACCGCCATCAATCAGCTGCACCGCACCGGTGGCCGCTATGCGCTGTGCACGATGTGCATCGGCGTGGGCCAGGGTATCGCCCTGATCATCGAGCGCGTCTAAGCGACCGGCTGGCGGCTACGGCCGCCGGTATGCAAAGACCCTCCCGTAAAGCGGAGGGTCTTTGTTTTTCTGCAAGCCGTCCGGCAGGCCCTCAGGGCAGCCCGTCGACCTTGGCTCCGGCGGACACGCCGCGCTCGGCAAACCAGCCTTGGTACATCTCCAGCGCGTAGCGCACCGGTTTGCGCGAGCAGTGCGGGTCTTCGGTCTGCGGCGCCATGTCTTCGATATTGGTGATGCTGCCGTCATCGGCAATAAAGGCGATGGAGAGCGGCAGCAGGGTGTTGCGCATCCAGAAGCACTGGCGATCCGGTTGCTCGAAAATGAACAGCATGCCGTTGTTGCCCGGCAGCTCGTGGCGTCCCATCAGGCCGATGCGGCGCCGCTCGTCGGTGTCCGCCATTTCAGCCTGGATGACATGGATGCCGGTGGACAACTGGGTCACGGCCAGCGGATCCTGGGCAGACTGGGCTTGGGCGGGCAGGGGGCCGAGCGACAGGCTCAGTGTCCAGGCAAGAGGCAGGAGCAGGGCGGAAAGCTTGGGCATGTACGGCGAAATCCTGGATGGCCGACAGCAGCGCCGGCCCATGAAAAAGGCGGAGCCTGAGGCTCCGCCTGCATAATACCGGTTGTGCGGTCTGGGCGCGCCGGCCTAAGCCGCAGTAATATTGAGGGCCTGCTTGCCCTTTGGACCCTGAATGATCTCGAAAGAGACCTTCTGGCCTTCCTTGAGGGTTTTGAAACCATTCATCTGGATGGACGAAAAGTGGGCAAACAGATCTTCGCCGCCGTCATCCGGCGTGATGAAACCAAAGCCTTTTGCGTCGTTAAACCATTTGACGGTTCCGGTTGATTTTGGAGTGTCCCCTTGGACGGCGGTTGCGGTCGTGTCAGACATGCGGACTGCCTCTTTTTGAATCATATGTTGGACAACGGGCCATGGCTTGGCCTTGAGCCCACCCGGGAACGGTCGCGCTAACAACGGGTTGAAAGGCTCCCGAATGCAAGGATAATGCGCTGCTTATCTTGGCTGCGTCAAGTATGGAAACTACGCATGTCCGCGTGTAATTTTGAGTAATTGCGAAGCGATTATCTGGCCGATTAAATAGAATACCCGCCCTATGAGTTCTACCTTGGATTCACAACACGATCTGGTGGTCGAGAAAGCGCCGGCGCGCACGGCGCCGCCGCCCATGTATCAGGTCCTGTTGCTCAATGATGACTACACCCCGATGGAATTCGTGGTGAAAGTCTTGCAGAAGTTCTTTGGCAAGAATCAGGAAGACGCCACGCGCATCATGCTGCAAGTGCATCATGAAGGCCGTGGCGTTTGCGGGGTGTACCCGCGCGATGTGGCCGCCACCCGGATTGCCCAGGTGGCGCAGTATGCGCGCGCGCGGCAGCATCCCTTGCAATGTGTCATGGAACCGGTGTGATCAGCCAGGGCCTGGTCTGGCCTGGTATCCATTTTCCGGAATGAACCCGCCGCATCTCGGCTGAGAGACGGCGGGTTTGAGTCGTAGCGGCTTGAGGTGCATCTTGGCGAATAAAAAGAATGTCTGGCTGGGCGCGGGGGCGGTGGCGATATTGGCCGCCGCCGTCGGGTTAGGGTGGTGGGCCGGGCGCGGTCCGGCCGCGCCAGTGGCGCAAACGCCCGCATCCGTCAGTGTGCCGGCCGCGGCAGGCGGGTCCGCCGTGGCTCCGGCGGCCATGCCGCCAGCCGGGCAGGCGACGATCGGCGCGCCTGACGAATTTGCCGCGCTCAATTGCCAACCGCGCCAATATAACGACAGCCTGGCGCTGGCATTGACCTTCACCCAGCCGGTCGACCGCAAGGCTGACCTGGATCGCTATCTGCAGGTGACCGAGCTGGGCGTGGCCGAAGACCAGGGTGAAGGGGCCTCCGGTCCGCAGGCGGCGCAGACAGGCCAGCCCGCCCCGCAGGGGCGCGCCGTGCAGGGGGGCTGGGTGACGGGTGACAACCCGCGCGTGGTCTATTTCCCTTATGTGCAGCCGCTCAAGCGCTATGCCATCACGGTGCGTGACGGCCTGCCGGCTGCGGCCCCTGCGGGTGCCTTGCCGCAGACCGTGCGCTGCGATGTGGCGACCCAGGCCATGCCGCCGTCCTTTTATTTCGCCAGCCGGGGCGTGGTGCTGCCGGCCGGGCAGAACGGCGGATTGCCGGTAGCGACCGTCAATATGCCGGAAGTGGACGTGCAGTTTCTGCGGGTCGATCCGCAGCGCGTTCCGGAACTGTTCGAAACGGTGCTGGGCGTGGGGCGCTCGGACGTCAACCATGACGACGATGGCGAGGCCGATGATGATTGGCGCTATGCCGATAACCGCAGCCTGAAGGGCTCGGTCAGCAACTGGGACCTGGATCGGCTCAACAGCCTGACCACCAGCGTCTACCAGGGCCGCTTCGTCACCGATGACAAACCCAACCGCCGTCACGTGACCTTCCTGCCGGTCGAACACATCAAGGAATTGCAGGAGCCGGGTATCTACATTGCGGTGATGAGCCAGCCTGGCCGTTTCCGCTATGAGTACCAGACCACGTATTTCTATGTGAGCGATCTGGGTCTGCATGCGCGCCGCTATCCGGAGCGCAGCGAGGCCTATGTCGTGTCGCTCAAGAGCGGCCAGCCAGTCAGCGGCGCGCGGGTCGAGCTGCTCGATGCCGCCGGCAAGGTGCTGGCGCAGGCCGAGGCCGATGGGCAGGGCCACGTGCGCTTTGACGGCGCCCATGGCAATGCGCGCCTGATGCGCGCTGTCCGAGGCAAGGAAATGACCGTCCTGGCGCTGGCTGAGCCGGCTCTCGATCTGTCGGAATACGACATCGGCGGCCATCCTTCGCGCAACAATAATCTGTTTGTCTATGCCGGGCGCAATCTGTATCGCCCGGGCGAGCAGTTCCATGTTTCGGTGCTGGCGCGCGATCCCGACGGGCGTCCCTTGCCCGCCAGTCCGCTGACGGCGACCCTCAAGCGTCCGGACGGCCGCGTCACGCGCACGACGCTGTGGCGTGCGCAGCCGCAGTTGCCCAACTACCTCGAACAGGCTATCGACATTCCGCAAGACGCCCAGACCGGCACGTGGCTGCTGGAACTGCGCGTCGATCCGGCCTCCAAGCTGCCCGATGCGGCCTGGAAGTACCAGGTCGAGGAGTTCCTGCCCGAACGCATGAAGCTGGCGCTGACCTCGGAGCAGGCGGTGCTGGAGCCCGACGAAAACTGGCGCGTCGATCTGCAGGGCGACTATCTCTATGGCGCGCCGGCGGCGGGCAACCGCGTGCTGGCCAGCTTTCAGCTTAAGCGCGACCGTGTCGCGCTGCCGCAGCAGTGGCCGGGGTTCATCTTCGGTGACGTAGCCGACGACAGCACACGACGCTATGAAGAGCTGTCCGATACCGAACTGGACCGCCAGGGCGGCGGCGAATTGCTGGTCGATCCGCAGGCCGGCGGCACGCACTCGCCTATGAAGGTGCGCCTGTCGGTCAGTCTGCTGGAGTCCGGCGGGCGCCCGGTGGTGCGTTCGATCGAACGTAGTGTCTGGCCGGCCAGTACCCTGATCGGCGTGCGCCCCTTGTTCGATCGTGACGTGACGCGCGAGGGTGCGCCGGCCGGCTTCGAAATCATCCGCGTGGACGCCCAGGGCGAAGCCCAGCCGGTGACTGGCGCGCAGATGCGCCTGTTCCGCGAGAACCGCCAGTATTACTGGCGTTTTGATGATCAGCGCGGCTGGAACAGCGGCTTTATCGAGACCGACGAACTCACGGATTCGCGCGTGCTCGACATCCAGGGGCGCACGCCGTTGTCCCTCGGGGTCAACTGGGGCCGTTACCGTCTGGAGATCACCGATCCGCAGACCGGCGAGGTGATGCGCTACCGCTTCTATGCCGGCTGGAATGCCCAGGATGCCGACGCGGTCGGCAACCGCCCGGATCGTGTGCAGCTCAAACTTCAGGACGTGCCCGCCAAGCCGGGCGAGACGGTCCGCATGACGGTCACGCCGCCGCATGACGGCCAGGCCCTGATCACGGTCGAGGGCGACCGCATGCTGTGGTCCAAGTGGGTGGCAGTCAAGGCGACCGGTACCGAGGTCGACATCCCGGTCGACGCCGCCTGGAAGCGCCATGATCTGTATGTGTCGGCGACGGTTTTCCGTCCCGGCAGCGAGGGCGACCGCGTGACGCCGGCGCGTGCGCTGGGCCTGGCTTACCTGCCGTTGGCCAGTGCCGAGCGCAAACTGGCCGTGAGCCTGGATGCACCGGGCAAGGTCGAGCCTGAAAAACCGGTCAAGGTGCGGGTGAAGGTAGAGGGAAGCAAGTCTGACAAGGCATATGTGACCTTGTCGGCCGTCGATGTCGGGATTCTCAACATCAATCAGTACCCCACGCCGGACCCGATGGATTTTTTCTTCGGCAAGCATCGTTATGCGCCGGAACTGCTGGACATGTACGGCAAGTTGATCGAGAAAATGGAAGGTACCCAGGGTCGCCTGAAGTGGGGCGGTGATGCAGCCATGCGCGGCGATAGCCGCAGCCTGCCCAAGAAGGTCAAGCTGGTGGATCTGTTCTCGGGGGCAGTGGCGCTGGATGCCAAGGGCGAGGCCGAGATCGAGCTGAACGTGCCGGATTTCAACGGCACGCTGCGGTTGATGGCGGTTGCCTTCACCGACGAGCGCTATGGCAATGCCGACGCCGAAATGGTGGTTGCCGCGCCGGTGGTGGCCGAGCTGAGTACGCCGCGCTTCATCACCCCGGGTGACCAGGCCGCCATCGCGCTGGACCTGACCAACCTGAGCGGCGCGACCCGCAAGCTCACCGTGCGTCTGCAGGCGCTCGATCCGCTGGCGATCAACGACAGTGTGCGCACCGTCACCCTCAAGGACAAGGAGCGCACGACATTGCGTTTCGTGGCCTCCACCACCGGATCGTACGGCCTGGGGCTGATGCGCCTGGTGGTCGAGGGCGATGGCCTGCGCATTGCGCGCGAATCGGTGTTGCAGGTGCAGCCGGCCTATGCGCCGGAGCGCCGCGTGCGCCGCGTGCGCCTGAATCCGGGCGAGGAGTGGACGCCGCCTGCCAGTATGCTGGCTGGTTGGCATGCTGATTCGGTGACGGCGGCAGTGACGCTCTCGAATCGTCCGCCCCTGAACGTCAATCGACTGGTCGAAGATCTGCTCAACTATCCCTATGGCTGCACCGAGCAGACCATCAGCGCCACCATGCCGTGGGTGTTGATCGACGAGGCCGGCGCCAAGCGCTTCAATCTTCCGGTGCGCACGCTGGCCGAGCGCCAGGCCAAGGTGGATGGCGCGCTGGCGCGCCTGTCGGGCATGCGCAATGCCACGGGTGCTTATTCGCTCTGGAGCGACGCGGGGCCGCGCGATGTGTGGCTGAGCGCCTATGCGCTGGGTTTCATGCAGGATGCGCGGGACCGGGGCTTCAATGTGCCGGAGGCCAATTTCGAACGTACCCGCCAGTGGCTGCTGGAGCAACTGCAGCAGACGCCCAACAGTTTTGGCAGCTGGTCGGCCAACCTGCGTCAGGGGCTGGAAAGCGGCCGCATCGATTCGGGCAGTGCCGATGCGCTGCGCAACGATCATCGCCGCTTTGCCGGCTTGACGACGGCCGCTCTGATGCTTGCCCGCGATGGCAAGGCGCCGCTGTCCACGGTGCGCCAGCTGTTTGACGATTATGGCGAACGCGCGCGTTCGCCGCTGCCGCTGATCCAGTTGGCGGTGGCGTTCAAGTTGTTGGGCGACGAGGGCCGCATGAAGCGGGCGCTTGAAGCCGGCATGACGCGCCCCTACGGCATCACGCGCCGCAACGCCGGTGGCTACGAAGAGTGGCTGGGCGATTACGGCAGCAGCGTACGCGACTATGCCCAGGCCTATGCCCTCATGCAGCAGTATGGTTTGCGCGATGATCGTAGCGAAACGCTGCTCGAACAGGCGGTGGCCCGTCTGGGCAACCGTTCCTACCTGTCCACCCAGGAGCAGATGGTGTTGCTGTCGGCCGCCAGTGCGGCAGGCGGTGACCGTGGCACGCCGTGGCAGGCCATGTTGCAACAGGCCGACGGCGGCAGCCGCAACCTGACCGGCAAGATGGACGAGACGTTGCAGTTCAACGCCCAGACGGCCCAGCAATTGCAACTGCGCAACGTCGGCAATCAGTCGCTGTTCGTCGAGCTGGACACCCAGGGCACGCCCTTGACGGCGCCTGCGGCCCGCAATGATGTCATCCAGTTGCGCCGCGGCTGGTACCGTCCGGATGGCCGCGCCTGGGACGGCGGTACGCTGCAGACCGGCGACATGCTGGTGGTGTGGATCCAGGCCGAGGCGAATCAGTACGTGCCGGATGCCCTGATCGTGGACCGCGTGCCGGCCGGGTTCGAAGTCGAGAACCTGAACCTGGCGCAAAGCCCGGAAATGCAGGACTGGGAAATCGGCGGCCGCCGTGTCGCCGACGCCTTGGCCGACCGCAACATCAAGCATCGCGAATTCCGCGATGACCGGTATGTGGCGGCCGCCAGCCTGGGCCGTGGCAAAGTGGACATTTTTTATCTGGCGCGCGTGGTCTCTCCGGGCCGTTACAGCGTGCCGCCGCTGGTCGCCGAGGACATGTACCGTCCGGCGATACGCGGTGTAGGGGAGACATGGAGCAACATCGAGATCCGCGACCGCCAGCCGCGCCGTTAAGGCGGTGGCGGCGGCGGCTGGCCTGGTTGGCCGCCGCCGTGCTCCTGCTTGCGCCCGCCGCCTTCCTTGTCCTGGATGCGTTGTATCCGCTGCCGCCCCTCGGGGCGGCAGGCGCGCGCGTGGTGGTCGCCAGCGATGGCACGCCCTTGCGCACCTATCCCAGCCGTGACGGGGTCTGGCGTTACCCGGTATCGCCGCAGCAGGTATCGCCGCGCTACCTGGAAACCCTGCTGGCCTACGAGGACCGGTGGTTCTACTGGCATCCGGGTGTCAATCCCTGGGCCATGCTGCGGGCTGGTTGGCAATGGGCGGCGCATGGGCGCATCGTGTCCGGGGGCTCCACCCTGACCATGCAGGTGGCGCGGCTGCAGGATCCCGCGCTGGCCGGCCAGCCATCGCGCAGTCTGGCGGCCAAGGCGCGCCAGGTCTGGCGCGCCTTGCAACTCGAATGGCATTACAGCAAGGGTGAAATCCTGGCGATGTACCTTGCGCATGCCCCCATGGGCGGCATCGTCGAGGGAGTCGAGATGGGTGCGCGGATGTGGCTCGGTAAATCGGCCAGCCACCTCAGCGATGCCGAGGCGGCGCTGCTGACGGCTTTGCCGCAAGCGCCATCGCGCCTGCGCCCGGACCGTCATCCCGGGGCGGCTGCCGCCGCTCGCGACAAGGTGCTGGCGCGCATGCAGGCGCTGGGCCGCTGGTCGGCCGAGCGGGTTGCCGACGCCCGCATCGAGAATGTGGTGGCGCCGCCGTTGCGCGCGCGCTGGCTTGCGCCGCTGGCCGCGCAGCGCCTGCTGGCGGCAGGCAAGGCCGGGCAGGCGGTGGTGGCCAGTACGCTGGATGCGGACATGCAGGCCACTGTCGAGCGCATGCTGCTGGATCGGGTCGACAGCCTTCCGCCCAAGGTTTCCATGGCCGTGCTGGTGATGGATAACGATACGCTGGAAGTGAAGGCCTATGCCGGTTCGGCCGATTTCGGTGATGACAGCCGCTACGCGCATGTCGACATGGTGCGCGCCGTGCGTTCGCCCGGCTCCACGCTCAAGCCCTTTCTGTATGCGATGGCGCTGGATGACGGCCTGGTACATTCCGAGAGCCTGCTGATGGATGTGCCGCTGTCGTTCGGCGGCTATGCGCCGGGTAATTTCCAGGCCGCGTTTTCCGGACCTGTGAGCGTGGCGCAGGCCTTGCAGCGCTCCTTGAACGTGCCCGCCGTAGATCTGCTGGACCGGGTCGGCCCGGCACGCTTTGCAGCGCAGATGCACAATGCCGGCGTGCGCTTGCGGCTGCCGGCCGGCGCGGTACCCAACCTGAGCCTGATTCTCGGCGGCGGCGGGACCACGCTGGAAGAATTGGTGGGGGCCTACCGCGCGCTGGCGCGTGGCGGGCTGGCAGGGCAACCCAGGCTGTCGCCCCAGGCGCCGTTGATCGAAAGCCGTGCCATGAGTCCAGGGGCGGCCTGGATCGTGCGCGATATCCTGGAGGCCGGCGGCCATCCGGACCGGCCGCTGTACCAACAGGCGGGCGGGCCTGGTGCGCTGGCCTGGAAAACCGGCACCAGCTTCGGTTTCCGCGATGCCTGGGCCATCGGCGTGACCGACCAATGGACACTGGGTGTCTGGGTGGGGCGGCCCGATGGCACGCCCAACCCCGGGTTCTTTGGCGCAAACGTCGCTGCGCCCCTGTTGCAGGATGTGGTGGCGGCCCTGCCGGGTGGCGCGCCGCGCGCCCGCCTGCGTCCGCCGAGCGTGCAGACGGCGGTGACCTGCTGGCCCCATGGCGGGCGGCGCGAGAGCGTTGCGCCGGGCGCCTGCAGCGAGCCGCGTGCCGCCTGGGTCTTGAATGAAACGGTTCCGCCCTCATTTGCTGGCTATGCCGATGGCACGCTGGGCTCTCTGCGTATCGAGGGCGTGGCGCAGGGCACCGTACTGCGTCCCGTGCCGGGGGCGCACGACGTGACGCTTCAGGTCGGCTTGCGCGGCGGGCAGGGCCGTGTATGGTGGCTATTGGACGGTAAAGTGTTCGCCCAGGCAGACGCCAGCCATACGCAGGCGCTGTCCCTGGCGCACAATGGTCGTCACCAGCTGACCGTCATGGACGAAGCGGGCAGATACACGGGGCTGGAATTCGAAATCGCTGGTGTTACGCCCTGATCAGCATAGAATAGGAAGCGTGTCCTTGACCGCTTCGTGCGTTACGGAGGAAGCGTGATTTCCCAAGAGCTTGAAGTCAGCCTGCATATGGCTTTTGTCGAGGCCCGATCGGCCCGGCATGAATTTATTACCGTCGAGCACTTGCTGCTGTCGCTGCTGGACAATGCTTCGGCCGTCGAGGTGCTGCGCGCCTGCGGCGCCAATCTGGATGAGCTGCGCGGTCATCTGCGTCAGTTCGTGTCCGAAAACACCCCCGTCATTCCGAGT
>JAEWJD010000129.1 GCA_023386765.1 Pseudomonadota bacterium
CTTTTGGGGGACGGGGTGCGCGATGTCCGGGGGGGGGCATTCCCGCTTGAATGCGGACGGTAATTTCGTTAAGGTTCCAGCCTTGTGCGGCGAGCGTCTGGGCGATCCGCGGGGCCATCTGACGTAATTTGGCCGCGTGCGCGGGCCCCGGAACAGCTAGCTGCAGGCGCTGGCTTTCCAGCTTTGCCACCACGCACACCGCGCCCAGCGCCGGCGGAAGAACCGCGGCAACGGCATGCTGGATCTGCAGGTGGCTGCGGGCCGTCGCCAGGACACCGGCGCCACGCGTATCGTGGCCCAGCCAGCCCATGGCGGTTCGATCGCCGGGCTTGGAGCCGGAGGAACGCGATCGGTATGAAGGTTGTCTATTCATGCTGGTCAATATAATAGGATGCAACCTTGAAGGTAGTGATTATGCATGCCCGGCAGGGGCAAGACAGACACTTCACCCTGGGCGGTGGACGTCTGGCCTTGCTCATGAGCCTGGCGCTGGTGGCCGCTGCCGTCTTCGGCGCGGGCATGCAGCGGCTGCTGTTTGCAGGCGGCGCATCGCCGTATTCGGTCGACTGGCCGTCGTATGCCCGTTCGCAGGCGGCCAATGATGCCGACTTCCTGCGCGAGAACGTCAACATGCTGGCTACCAAGGTCGGCACCATGCAGGCGCGTCTGGCCAGCATAGACGGATTGGGGCGCCGGGTGGCCCAGATTGCCGGGCTGAACTATACGGATTCCGATGTGGCGATGCACGCCACCGTGGACGAAGCCACCCATGTGATGGACGATCTGTTCACGGATCGTCAGCCGCCCACGCCGGCCTCGGCCGAGACCCTGGGCCGCCAGCTCGACGATCTGCAGGTGCGCCTGTCCCAGCAGGCAGACAATTTCAAATGGCTCGACGCCGCCCTGACCAGCCAGTCGGCCGATCAGGCGCGCGTGCCGACCGCCATGCCCATCAGCGACTACCCCTATCTCAGCTCGTCCTATGGCTGGCGGCGCAACCCGGTGACCGGGCGCTACGCCATGCACGAAGGGCTGGACTTCGCCGCGCCGCGCGGCACGCCCATCCGGGCGGCCTCCGGCGGGGTGGTGTTGCTGGCCAATGTTCAGTCGGGTTATGGAAATACGGTCGAGATCGACCATGGCAATGGCCTGATTACCCGCTACGCCCATGCGTCGCGCCTGTTGGTGAAGGCGGGCGAGGTGGTCGAGCGAGGTCAGGAGATCGCCCAGGTGGGATCTTCGGGTCGCTCCACCGGCCCGCACCTGCATTTCGAGGTGCGCCTGGCGGGCCAGCCACTGGACCCGCGCCTGTTTCTGGGCGAGCAGAGCCCGGCCGCCACGACCGTGGCGCAAGCCGAGCATGGCAGGGGGGCTGCCACCCCCGCCGCCCCTTGACGCAATTGGCCGCCCCCAGGGCGGAATATTGCGCGCCAGTGCGTTAAACTGGATTGTTTCCTGGCGGCCGCAGCCGCTTAACCAGACATAGAAAATAACGGCCGGGATGTCGCCGTCGCGCGGAGTACGCGCGTGGTTGCGCCCAGTTGCCGCCAACGACACGCATGGTCTCTCTGCTCAAAAAACTCATCGGTAGCCGTAACGACCGGGTGCTCAAGCAGTACCGCAAGCAGGTCAATCAGATCAATAATCTCGAGCCGCAGATTTCCGCTCTCACGGATGAGGCGCTGCAGGCCAAGACGCAAGAATTCCGAGATCGTCTCGCCAAGGGCGCTTCCCTGGACGATCTGCTGCCCGAAGCCTTCGCCGTGGTGCGCGAAGCGGGCAAGCGGGTGTTCGGCATGCGCCACTTCGATGTGCAGATGCTGGGCGGGATCGCACTGCATGGCGGCAAGATTGCCGAAATGCGCACCGGCGAGGGCAAGACCCTCATGGCCACTCTGCCGGTGTATCTCAATGCACTGTCCGGCAAGGGCGTGCACGTGGTGACGGTCAACGATTACCTGGCCCGCCGCGATGCCGAATGGATGGGCCGCCTGTATCACTTCCTGGGCATGAGCACCGGTGTGGTGGTGCCGCAGCAGCCCAATGATGAAAAGATCGCCGCTTACCGCGCCGACATCACCTACGGCACCAACAACGAATTCGGTTTCGACTACCTGCGCGACAACATGGAATACCGCGTCGAGGATCGCCGCCAGCGTCCTCTGTCGTATGCCATCGTCGACGAAGTGGACTCGATCCTGATCGACGAGGCGCGCACGCCACTCATCATTTCGGGTCAGGCCGAAGACCATACCGAGCTGTATGTGCGCATGAATGCCGTGCCGCCGCTGCTCAAGCGCATGGCCAGCGAGCCCAAACCGCACGAGCCGGAACCCGAGGGCGACTACTGGGTCGACGAAAAAAGCCAGCAGGTGCACCTGTCGGAGTCGGGACACGAAAGCGCCGAGAAAATCCTCTCGCACGTGGGGCTGCTGCCCGAAGGGGAGTCGCTCTACGATCCGCGCCATATCGCGCTGATGCATCACCTGATGGTGTCGCTGCGCGCGCATACGCTGTTCTTCCGCGACCAGCAGTATGTGGTACAGAACGGCGAAGTGGTGATCGTTGACGAATTCACCGGTCGTCTCATGGTGGGCCGGCGCTGGTCGGATGGCTTGCACCAGGCCGTCGAGGCCAAGGAAGGCGTGAAGATCCAGCACGAGAACCAGACGCTGGCGTCTATCACCTTCCAGAACTACTTCCGCATGTATGACAAGCTTGCGGGGATGACGGGTACGGCCGATACCGAGGCCTACGAATTCCAGGAAATCTACACCCTGGAGACGGTCATCATCCCGACCAACAAGCCCATGCAACGCAAGGATCAGAACGACCAGGTATTCAAGACTGATACCGAGAAGTTCAATGCGATCCTGAATGACATCCGCGATTGTCACCAGCGTGGCCAGCCGGTACTGGTGGGGACCACCAGCATCGAGAACTCTGAGCTGCTGTCGGGGCTGCTGCGTCAGGCCAAACTGCCCCATGAGGTGCTTAACGCCAAGCAGCACGCGCGGGAAGCCGAGATCGTGGCCGAGGCCGGCAAGCCCGGGCATATCACCATCGCCACCAACATGGCCGGCCGTGGCACGGACATCGTGCTGGGCGGCAGCGTGGAAAAGCAGATCGACCTGATCCGCGCCGACGAGAGCCTGAGCGAAGCCGACAAGGCAGCGCGCGTGGAGCAGGTGCGCGCTGAATGGAAGCCCCTGAACGAGCAGGTCAAGGCGGCAGGCGGGCTGCGCATCATCGGCACCGAGCGCCACGAGTCGCGCCGTATCGACAACCAGCTGCGCGGCCGTGCAGGCCGTCAAGGGGATCCGGGTTCCTCGCGCTTCTACCTGTCGCTGGAAGATCCGCTGATGCGAATCTTCGCCGGCGAGCGGGTGCGCGCCATCATGGAACGCCTGAAGCTGCCTGAAGGCGAGCCGATCGAGGCCGGCATGGTCACGCGCTCGATCGAAACCGCGCAGCGCAAGGTAGAAGGGCGCAACTTCGACATCCGCAAGCAATTGCTGGAGTATGACGACGTTGCCAACGATCAGCGCAAGGTGATCTATGCGCAGCGCAACGACGTGCTTGAGGCCAACTCCATCAGCGAGTCGGTCAGCAATCTGCGTGATGCGGCGGCCACGGAACTGTTCCGCAATTACGTCCCTGCCGAGTCGGTTGAAG
The DNA here is from genome assembly GCA_023386765.1 of Pseudomonadota bacterium. GTDB lineage: Bacteria > Pseudomonadota > Gammaproteobacteria > Burkholderiales > Burkholderiaceae_B > Bordetella. Next base: position 3,676 of record JAEWJD010000129.1, read on the forward strand.
AGCAATGGGATATTGCGGGCCTGCAGCAGGCCTTGCTGAGCGACTGGCACCTGCATCTGCCGCTGGTGGACATGGTCGAGGCCGAACCCAACCTGACCGACGAGGATCTGCTCGAGCGCGTCCTGGTGGCCGCGCGCGAGGTCTATGACGGAAAAATCGCGTTGGTGGGCCAGGAGTCGTGGTCGCAGTTCGAGCGTTCGATCATGCTGCAGTCGATCGACACCCATTGGCGTGAGCACCTGTCGGCGCTTGATTACCTGCGCCAGGGTATCCATCTGCGCGGTTACGCCCAGAAGAATCCCAAGCAGGAATACAAGCGCGAAGCCTTCCAGTTGTTTTCGGGCATGCTGGACCGGATTCGTGACGACGTAGTGCGCGTGCTGATGACCGTGCGGGTGCAGTCGGCCGAGCAGGTCGAGCAGGCCGAGGCCGAGGTCGCCCAGCCGCATGTCCAGAATGTGCAGTATCACCATGCCGATGAGGTGCCTCAGGAGCCTGCTTCGGGCGGCCAGGAGCCTACGCGCAACGTCGTGCCCAAGGTCGGGCGCAACGATCCCTGCCCCTGCGGTAGTGGCAAGAAGTACAAGCAATGCCATGGCAAGCTGACCTGATGGCCAGGTCGCCGGAGTTCGACCATGCCGTGGTCATGGTGCGCGACCGCCTACAGTCGGTCGCGCCGGTGTACGAGACCGAGGGGTTTCGCCTGAGCGATACCGCCACGCACAACCTGGGTTCCTGCAATCGCCTGATGGTGCTGCAGGACAGCTATGTCGAGTTGCTCGGTTGGCCGCCGGGGGCACCGCCTGCCCGCAAGGAAATCGCCGATTCGCCGTTCGGCCTGGAGGCCCTGGTGTTTCGCAGCCACGATGCCCAGGCCAGCCACGACCGCCTGAAGGCGCAGGGCTTCGCGGTCAACCCGGTGCAAGCGCTATCGCGTCCGGCGCTGGTCGACGGCCGCGAGGTGCAGGCACGTTTCGATACCCTGCGGTTTGCCGAACAGCCGATTGCCGGATTTCGGATGTACTTCTGCCAGCATCTGACGCCTGAATGCGTGTGGATGCCCTCCTTGATGGACCATCCCAATGGCGCCCGTCGCCTGAGCCGGATCGATATCCAGGCAGGCGATCCGCAGGCCGTGGCGCAATGCCTGGCGCGCGTGATCGATCAGCCCGCGCAGCCCTGCGCAGAAGGCTGGGAGCTGGCGTTGGCGAATCTGTCCCTCGTGATCAGCAGGGCGGACGTGGCTCAGCCCCGGTTGGCCGGCTTGACGCTGAGCTACCAGGATGGACTCGCGCGGCCTTTGACGATCGTGGTCTGAGCTGTCTGCCGTCAGCGATCAAAAGCGCCCGCAAGGGCGCTTTTTCGTTGCTCGCAGGCGAGGGTGCTTGCGGGCAAACCCGAGTGCCGACCTGCCTGCATGCAGCATAGTATTCAGACTGGAGCATCTGCCTTTTTCCGTTGTGGCATGCTGGCAGGCAGTCGTTTCGCGCCGCAATTGCCGTGCGGCCGGGTTTGCTAGAACCGGGCGCCTGCGCGTTGGACGCGCTTCGCTGAACGATACTTTGAGGAAGCAGAAATGAAGCTCAAGCAGATGATGGCGGGCTTGTGCGCCCTGATGGCAGTGGGCGCCAGCATGACGACGGCGTCGGCCGCGACGCAGAACCAGAACCGGCCACTGTTGCTGGTGGTGCCTTATCCGCCGGGTGGCAGCACCGATATCCTGGCGCGCATCATGCAGCCCCAGCTCTCCAAAGAGTTGGGTGGCCGCCCGGTCGTGGTCGAGAACCGCCCGGGTGCAGCCAGTCAGATTGCCACCAACCATGTGGCGCGCGCCGAGCCGGATGGCAATACCTTGCTGGTGAGTTTCGACAATCACGCCATCAATCCGGCGGTGCGTTCGACCTTGCCTTACGACACCTTCAAGGATCTTGTCGGGGTGGCCCATACGGTCCGCTTCCCGCTGGTGGTTGGCGCCAACCCCAAGGTGCCTGGTGACAACCTGGCCCAGTTCATCGAGGCGGCGCGCAAGCAGCCGGCCGATACCTACAACTACGCCTCCACCGGCGTCGGGTCGCTCAATCACCTGGCTCCCGAGGAGTTCAAACAACGCAGCGGCGTGAGCCTGCTGCATGTGCCCTATGGCGGGGCGGGGCCGGCGGTGCAGGCCGTGGTGGGCGGCCAAGCCGACATGACCTGGCTCAGCTTTGCCGCGCTGCGCGGACAGATCCAGGCCGGCAAGATCAAGCCGCTGGCGGTGGCCGGTGAGCAGCGCCTGCCCGAGCTGCCTGACGTGCCCACGCTGGCAGAATCGGGGCTGCCAGGGATGGTGGCGTATTCCTGGAGCGGCATCTTCGCGCCGGCCGGTACGCCCAAGCCCGTGTTGAGCGAGCTGGAACAGGCCTTCATGGCCGTGCTCAAGAACGAGGACGTCAAGCGCAAGCTGAATGACGCCGGGTTCGAGGTCGTGGGCAGCGATGGCGCGTCCGTTGACGCCTATACGAAGGATGAGTTCAAGCGCTGGGACTCCTTCATCAAGGCGAACCATATCAATCTGGACAATTGACTGTCGTGACCCGCATGGCTGCCATGGGAGACTGGCGTTGCGAGTCCCTGAGCGGTCTGTCCGCCCAGGCCATGGCAGGCTTGATGGATCAGGCTTACGCCGGCTATCTGCTGCCGGTTCAGTTCGAGCCGGCCAGCCTCTTGCGGCGGGTGCTGGCCGAACATATCGACCTGCAGGCCAGCCAGCAATTAGTCGATGGGCATGAGCCGGCCGGCATCCTTTTGATCGCCCGGCGCGGGCGCGACAGCCGCATTGCGGCCCTGGGGGTTGTTCCGGGCTACCGGGGGCAGGGGTTGGGTGCCTGGGCGCTGCAGTGGGCGCGTGAGCAGGCGTGTGAACGTGGGGATCAGCGTCTGTTGCTGGAAGTCATTGACGGCAACGCCGCCGCGCGCACGATCTACGACAAGGCTGGTTTTGTGGCACGCCGCCGCTTGCTGGGTTACCGGCATGCCGGGGTGGGGCCCGCAGGCAGGATCCAGGCGGCGCCGGTGCAGTCCTTGATCGAACGTTGCCTGAGGGCGTATCCCGCAGACATCACATGGCAGGCTTCGCCACTGTGCCTGGCCGGCGTGGCCGCGCCACTGTTGGGCTTTGAGTCACGCGATGGGGCAGCCGTGGCGGTGGTGGATCCGATCGCGCCGGTGTTGCGGCTGGTTGCCTTCGCCGTGGATCCGGCACAACGTCGCCAAGGGGTGGGCCGTCGTTTCATGCGCGACCTGCAGGGGCTGTTCCCCGGTCGGGCCTGGGTGATCCCGGCGATCCTTCCCGACACGCTGGCCGATGACTTTCTGCGGGCGACGGCCTGGGAACGCACGCCGTTGACGCAGTCGGAGATGATCCTGACGCTGGATGATGGCGCGCCCGTGCCAGGTTGAGCGGGGCATCGGAAGGAAGGGGCTCGACCCGCGGGCGTCTATCCTGCATGCTTGAGGCTCGCCGGGCTGGCACGCCGCCCGCTTTTGCTTTTTTTAAGCCTGAACGTTCGAGGAGTGTCGTGGACCATACCGATCTCAAGATCCTGAGTCTGTTGCAGCAGGATGCGACCCGCTCGGTGGCGGAGATCGCCGAGCAGGTCAATCTGTCGGTGACGCCCTGTTGGCGGCGCATCCAGAAGCTCAAGGACGATGGTGTCATTGCCCGCAACGCGGTGTTGCTGGATCCGCTGGCGCTGGGTCTGAAACTGACGGTGTTCGTGTCGATCAAAACCAGCCAGCACAACGTCAAATGGACGCAGAACCTGATCGACGCCGTGACGGCCCTGCCCAATGTGGTCGAGTTCCACCGCATGGCGGGGGATATCGATTACCTGCTCAAGGTGGTGGTCGAGGATATGGCCGCCTATGACCGTTTCTACCGGCGCCTGATCGGCGCCGTGGATCTGCTGGACGTCAGCGCCAGTTTCTCGATGGAAGTCATCAAGAGCACCACGCAATTGCCGCTACCGGGGCAGTAGCGGGGCGGAGAGTATTTTTTTCCGCCCGGAAAGGGGCCCAGGGGATCCGGATTGCCCTTGCCCGGGGGCCACATGGCTTAAGCCGGAATGCTTTTGCGCGCGCAAAGGATTAGCATATCGGCACCCTTTTGCCTTATCTCCGCAGTTCCCACCATGACGTTTTCTCCCGCAGTCGTTGCTACCGGCCCTGCCTCGGTTGACGAACTGCTTGCCGATTGGGACGGCAATCATGATTTATGGGTGTTCGCCTACGGTTCCCTGATCTGGCGGCCCAACTTTCCCTGGCAGGAGCGCCGTCTGGCCACCGTGCGTGGCTACCATCGTTCGCTGTGTCTGTGGTCGCAGGATCACCGGGGCTCGCCCGAGCAGCCTGGCCTGGTGTTCGGCCTGGACCGTGGCGGTTGTTGCCGAGGCGTGGCCTATCGGGTGGCGGCCAGCGAGGTGCCGGCAACCTTTCAGATGCTGTGGTTGCGCGAGATGGCGCGCGGGGCCTATGTACCGCGTTGGCTGGATTGCCATTCCCGGCACCACGAGCCTGTGCGCAGCCTGGTGTTCCTGCTCAATCGGCGTTGTGGTGATTATGCGCAGGGGCTGGCCGAAGAGCATCTGCTCAGTGTCGTGCGCCAGGCGGTGGGCCAATCGGGGCCTTGCCTGGACTACGTGCTACAGACTGAGCAGGCGCTGCGTGACAATGGCATCCACGATGACCGGCTGCGTGAGCTGGTGCGCCGTCTGGTACAGGCGCAAGGTTGAACCTTCTTCAGAAGTGCCAGCGCCCGAACATGAACAGCACGTTGCCATTGCCGCGCCCACCCGGGATGTAGGTGGCATAGAGCATCGCATCCTTGTAGCCGGCGCCGACCAGGGGCAGGATGCCGGGAAAGGGGATATAGCTGATGATGTCGTGGCGGGCCGTCATGAAGACGGTGTAGCCGGCCCCCAGGCGCAGATTCTCGCTGAGTTTGCCGATCTTCAGGAAGCCATAGCCCGCAATGGGCTGCACCTTGCTGTGCGAGTCCAGAAAGGCCATGGCATAAAGACCCTGCCAGTCGCCGTCTTCGTCGTAGAGACTGCGGCCCCAGCCGCCGCCCCAGGCGCGCTCGTTGAACGAGCGGATCTTCTTGGCGCTGTACATGGAGCGGTTGTGCCAGGCATAGCCGGAGACGTACAGGTCGTCGCCCCCTTCCGTCCAGATCTGGTCCAGCCGATTACAGGCTGACTGGGCCCAGGAGGGCCAGCCATCGCAGGCCAGGGCCAGCCCGGGAAGGGAGAGAAGCGCAGCGGCGAAAAAGCGTTTCAGACAATAGAGCACGATGTTGATGGCGGTTCGGTGCCCCGGGCGGGGGGCGGGTATCAACGGAATGCTGGCGCTTAGATGAGGAAAATGGTCGCCAGGCCCAGGAAAATGAAAAAGCCCAGCGAATCCGTAGCGAAGGTCAGCAGCACCGAGGAGCCAATGGCCGGATCCTTGCCGAAGCGCGCACGAACCATCGGCACCAGCACGCCCACGCCTGCACCCACCAGCATGTTGCAGATCATGGCCGCCATCATGACGAGCGCGATCGATAACGAATCCGAAATTGCCCAGGCGAAAGCGGCCGCCACGAGGCTGCCGCAAAGGCCAACCAGAAAGGTTACCAGCATTTCCCGCTTGACGAGCTGCCAGATGTTCCGCCCGGTGATACGTCCGACGGCCAGGGCGCGGATGATCATGGTCATCGTCTGGTTGCCGGAGTTGCCGCCGATACCGGCGACGATGGACATCAGGAAGGCCAGGATCACGATGTGGCTGACCGTGCCTTCAAAGCGCGAAGCCACGAACGATGCCGTGGCGGCGGTACAGAGGTTGAACAGCAGCCAGGGCGCCCGGTTGCGCAGCGCCATGGCCACGGGGGCAAAAATGTCTTCTTCCTGCAGACCCGCGCGCGAGAGATCCTGCTCTTGCGAGTCTTCGCGAATCACGTCGACCACGTCGGCAATCGTGACGCGGCCGATCAGGCGGCCCTGATCGTCGGTCACGGGGGCGGACACCAGGTCATAGCGCTCGAAGGCGCTGGCTGCGTCGGCGTCGGAGTCCAGCGGGCCGAGCGTGAGGTAATCGGTGTTCATCACCGCGCTCACTTCGGTTTCGGGCTCGCTGACCAGCAGTACGGAGATGGGCAGCGCGCCTTGCAGCTTGTCCTGGCGGTCGACCACGAAGATCTGGTCGGTGTGGTCAGGCAGT
>JAEWJD010000158.1 GCA_023386765.1 Pseudomonadota bacterium
GCTTCGGTGGCGCGACGGGCCTTCTTCTGGGGGATCAGGAAGTTGCGGGCGTAGCCATCACGCACACGCACGACTTCACCGAGGTTGCCCACATTAACGACTTTTTCGAGCAGGATAACTTGCATGATGTTGCCCCGGATTAGTTGTGGTTATCGGTGTAGGGCAGCAGAGCCAGGAAGCGCGCGCGCTTGATGGCGGAGTCCAGCTGACGCTGGTAGATTGCCCGGGTACCGGTCAGACGAGCCGGAATGATCTTGCCGTTTTCTTGCACGAAGTCGCGCAGGGTGTCGAGATCCTTGTAATCGATCTCTTCAACGCCGGCGGCCGTGAAGCGGCAGAACTTGCGACGCTTGAACAGCGGGTTCTGCTGCGTAAACTTGCGTTTCTCTTTGCGTTTTCCGAAGAAAGCCATGATATGTGCCTCTAAGTTTGTTTGGGACTGGGCGCTTGACGCGCCTGGCCGCCATGATCTGTCCTGGGTCGGAGTCCGTCGGGGCTCAGGCTGACACCGGATCGGCGCCACCGCTGCCGCCCGTTTTGCGGGCCCGCTGCAGATGCAGCTTCAGCTTGATGGCGTCTTTGCGGACCGGGGCCAGAAACCCCGTCACCTGCAATTCCGTGCCTAGCGCCACACCGGCCAGCATCTGCGCGATGTCCCCAAGCGCCACTGCACTGATGGTCAGTTCCACCCGGCGGGGCATGCCCGCCTCGATGACTTCCGACTCATGGCCCAGGAGCAATTCCAGGGCCGCGACCCCTGCCGGGGTATGCCGCAGCGGCTCGCATTCAAGTACGCGCACGCTGAGCTGCAGTTGATTCATGGTTTTCCGCGCATCGGGCGCCGCACTGCCGCGCCCGCTTGCCGATTCAGCTTCGACGATTCCGACCTTATCCTTTATTCAGCCTGGGCAGCGGCGGCTTCAGCCGACGCCTTGCGGGCTTCTTCACGCTCAACCGACTTCATCATGACCGAAGCGCCGGCGGGGGCCTTCTTGGTCTTGATGACGAGGTGACGCAGCACGGCGTCGTTGTAGCGGAAGGAATGCTCCAGTTCGTCCAGAGTGCTTTGGTTGCACTCGATGTTCATGCACACATAGTGTGCCTTGACGAGTTTCTGGATCGGATAGGCCAGTTGACGACGGCCCCAGTCTTCCAGACGGTGCACCGTGCCTTCCTGGCCGGTGACGAGACCTTGGTAGCGCTCGACCATGGCGGGCACTTGCTCGCTCTGATCGGGGTGCACGATGAACACTACTTCGTAGTGACGCATGTATTACTCCTTGTGGATGTCTCGCGCAGGAACATGTAAAACCCGCGCAAGGGGCAGCCCGCCATGAAAATGGTGCGAGCAAGAAAGCCCTCGATTATCACTCATGCGCTTTCTTTACGCAAGCGGATAAAAGAGGGTCAACGCGCCGGGGCCAACCGGGCCATGGCGCCAGAATACCGTTGGGGCCGGCTCACCAGACACACCAGGGTATAGCTGATGATCATCAGCAAGAACCAGGAACCCAGCTTCGCCGACGACACCAACTGCCAGCCGTCGGCCTGGTTCGGATAACGCCAAGCCTGCGCAAACGTGCCGATATTCTCCGCCAGCCAGATGAAAAGCGCCACCAGAACAAATCCCAGCAGCAAAGGCATACGCCGGTGGATACGCCAGATGCGGAAATATATCCAGGTCCGCCGGAACATCCAGGCCGTCCAGGCAAACAACAGGTAACGCAGATCCGGAATGTAATGGTGCGCAAAGAAATTCAGGTAGATCGCGCCCGAAAGCAGCAACAGCATTCCCAGCGGAGGATGATGGCTGAAACGGAAATCGAACAGCCGCCAGACGCGCGCCAGATAGCTGCCGACGGCGGCATACATGAAACCTGTGAACAACGGCACGCCGCCGATGCGCAACAGGCTGGCCTCCGGGTAGATCCAGGAGCCGGCAGCCGTCTTGAACAGCTCCATGGCCGTGCCGGTGATATGGAACAGCAGGATGACCTTGGCTTCGTCCCAGGTTTCCAGCCGCGCCATGATGAGCGCGCCCTGCAGGCCGATGGCTGCCAGGGTCAGGAAATCATAGCGGGCCAGCTCGGCATGCGCCGGATACCACCAGTGAGTCGCCAGCAGCAAGGCGCACATCAACCCGCCGAACAGGCAGGCCCAGGCTTGCTTGAGCCCGAAACGCAGAAACTCGTAAAGCGCCGTGCGCCAGCGACTGCCGGCGGTGAAGCGATCGGCCAGCAAGGCTTCGCGACGCTGGAAACGGGCAATCAGGGGCCACTCGCGGGCGGCGGCATCCAAAGGCATGATAGATACGACAACGGACAAGAGGGGGGTGAAATCCAGCGCCACCCGGCGCTGGCCGGCCGCATCTTACACGCCTGCCCTGAACACGGGCTGGCTAGCCTGAGGCACGCTCCCCGCCCGCTCCCGGCGCAACGGATCGCTGGACAAAAAAAGGCCACGGAATTCCGTGGCCTTTTTTCTCATGCCGGCCCTGCGGCCGGCGGCAGAACTCAGCCCTCGACCACCGCGTATGCGGAATGGTTGTGGATGGACTCGAAGTTCTCGGCCTCGACACAGAAGCGCGAAATCTGCGGCGAAGCCTTCAGGCGGGCCGCCACGTCGCGCACCAGGTCCTCAACGAACTTGGGGTTGTCGTAGGCACGCTCGGTGACGAATTTCTCGTCCGGGCGCTTGAGCAGGCCCCACAGTTCGCAGGATGCCTCGTCTTCGACCAAGCGGATGATGGCATCCAGACTGATCTCGTCTTGCAGGATGGCGGACACCGTGACGTGCGAGCGCTGGTTGTGCGCCCCGTACTCGGAGATCGCCTTGGAACAAGGGCACAGGCTGGTGACCGGCACGAGCACGCGCAGCTCGAATTCCACCTGGTCACCGGCGGCACGCGCCACCCAGGTGGTCTCGTAGTCCAGCAGGCTTTGCACGCCGGACACCGGTGCCGACTTGTTCACGAAGTACGGGAAGGTCGCGGTCAGGTCGCCTCGCTCGGCCTGCAGCAGGGGCAGCATTTCACGCGCCATCTCGGCGAACAGGGCCGGCGTCATGGGGATGCTGCGGTATTTCTCCAGCAAGGCCACGAAACGGGACATATGGGTGCCCTTCTCTTCGGCCGACAGCGCGACCGTGAGGGTCCAGTTGGCCACGGTGGGCTGGACCGAGCCGTCGCCGGCCTGCACGAGCATCGGGTGGCGCACACCACGGATGCCCACGCGCTGGATCGGGATGTGCCGCGTGTCAAGCGAACTCTGGACATCGGGCATCACGATGGCGGGATCAATCGGGGAATTCATGTCGCTTACCTGTCGGGGGATGGGCTTGCTCCACCCCCAGAAATTGAGAAATGACTGGCATTATCGCCCAAACTCGCGGCGCAAGCCGGTAAAACCCTTCCGTTCGTGGGTTGCCTGGGCGCAACAATGCGTTGCGCCCAGGTTGGCAATCAGGCGCGGGCGGCCGTGACCGGCGCGGCAGCGCCTTCAGGAGCGCCCTGAAGCAAGTCGCCATAGCGCGCGCGGATGGCGCGCTCGATACCGGCGGCATCCAGGCCCACCCCCGCCAGCAAGGCCGCCTGGTCGCCATGATCGATGAAAAGATCGGGCAGCCCCAGCTGCAGCACCGGCATGGCCAGGCCGCTGGCCGCCAGGGTTTCCAGCACCGCGCTGCCGGCCCCACCCATGATGGCGGCTTCTTCGAGGGTGACCAGGGCGTCAT
>JAEWJD010000170.1 GCA_023386765.1 Pseudomonadota bacterium
CGCATCGATGTAGACCGCGCCGCTGCGCGCGGCCAGGCCGCGCAGCAGATGGCTGCGGCCACAGCCGGCCTGGCCCCACAGGTAGATGGCGCGGCCTGCCGCGAGCGCGCGCGCGGCCGCCAGAGCCTCGCTGTTGGAGCCGGCAATGAAGTTGTTCAGCGAAGGCGCTGGCGCAGGAAGTACATCAAGCAGCAGCTGGCGGTTCATGGAAATGGCGATAAAACGGGCTTGGGGCCGTTCGCGGTATCGGGTCGGATCCTGTGTCGAGGGCGGTCGGGCCCGCCGTCACGGGCGTTGCGGCCCTGCTTACAGCCAAGCCCGAACTTTAAACCACGATCGCCTGTTCCGTCCCGCACCAAGCCGGGGAAACGCAGTTTCAGGCCCGATGCGGCGGGTTTGCCGGGGCGGCAAGCGCCCAGCCTGCGGGGTTTACAGGCCGAATTGCCGCGTTGCCGGGCGCTTCGTCTAAAATCCCCGGCTAATTCCCCAAAACCCGCAATTGTTACATCTCCCACGGTTTTCCTCATGACGAATGAACACTCCGCCCCTCTGACCTACCGCGACGCCGGGGTCGACATCGACGCCGGCGATGCGCTGGTCGATCGGATCAAGCCGCTGGCAGCGCGCACCATGCGCCCGGGGGTGCTGGCCGGCATCGGCGGGTTCGGCGCTCTTTTCGAGCTGCCCAAGAAATATCGCGAACCGGTGCTGGTGTCCGGCACCGACGGCGTGGGCACCAAGCTGCGCCTGGCGTTTGACTGGAACCGCCATGACACAGTCGGTGTCGACCTGGTCGCCATGAGCGTCAACGACATCCTGGTGCAGGGCGCCGAACCGCTGTATTTCCTCGATTACTTCGCCTGCGGCAAGCTGTCGGTGGATACCGCCGCCGCCGTGGTGGGCGGGATCGCCCGTGGCTGCGAGCTGTCCGGTTGCGCCCTGATCGGTGGCGAGACCGCCGAAATGCCGGGTATGTACCCGGAAGGGGAATACGATCTGGCCGGCTTCGCGGTCGGTGCGGTCGAGAAGTCGGCCATCATCGACGGCAAGTCGATCCGGCCGGGTGACGTCATCCTGGGCCTGGCCTCCAGCGGCGCACACTCCAACGGTTACTCCCTGGTGCGCAAGATCCTCGAACGCGCCGGCGCGCGGCCGGACCAGGACTTCCACGGCCAGCCGCTGGCCGATGTCGTCATGGCCCCGACCCGCATTTACGTCAAGCAGGTGCTGGCTGCGCTGGAGCAGCACGGCACGGCCATCAAGGGCCTGGCCCACATCACCGGCGGCGGTTTGCTGGAGAACGTGCCGCGCATCCTGCAGGCTGGCCTGTCGGCCCGCCTGCACCGTGACGGCTGGCAGATGCCCAAGCTGTTCCAGTGGCTGCAGCAACAGGGCGCCGTGGCTGATAACGAGATGTACCGCGTGTTCAACTGCGGCATCGGCATGGTGCTGGTGGTCGCGCCCGAGCAGGCCGACGCCGTGGCTGCCACCCTGCGCGCGCAGGGCGAAGACGTCAGCGTGGTCGGCGAGGTCGTGGCCCAGCAGGACGGCATGGCCCGCACTTTCGTGGTCTGACGCGCTTGCGTCTGGCGGCGCCCGCCTCCCGGCCACGGCCGGGGCGCGGGCGTTTTGCTTTTCAGGCCGGCGGCAGCAGTTTCGCGGCGGCATCCACGATGCGTGCGGCGCTGTCTGCGCCCAGGCAATCGACGGTCACGCGTTCGGGCTGGGCGCGCAACCAGGTGAGCTGGCGCTTGGCCAGCTGACGGGTGGCGGCGATGCCCTGTTCGCGGGCCAGGGCAAGCGTGATCTCGCCGTCCAGGTAGGCCCACATCTGGCGATAGCCCACGCAGCGCACTGACGGCAGGCCGGGATGCAGATCGGGGCGGGCGTGAAGCAGACGCACCTCCTGCTCGAAACCCTGCTCCAGCATGGCGTCAAAGCGCTGCGCAATGCGGGCGTGCAGGCCGGCCCGCTCGCCCGGTTCCAGGCTCAGCGTGACGAAGCGCGGCGCATCCGGGGCCGGCGCGCGCGGTCCCTTCAGCAGGGCAGACATGGGCTGGCCTGACAGCAGGCAGATCTCCAGCGCACGCTGGATGCGCTGGCTGTCATTGGGCGACAGGCGTGCGGCGGTGACCGGGTCGTGCTGCGCGAGTTCGGCGTGCATCGCCGGCCAGCCCAGCTCGGCCGCGCGAGCTTCCAGTTCGGCGCGCAGCGCCGGGTCGGCCGAAGGCAGCTCATCCAGGCCATCGCGCAGCGCCTTGTAGTACAGCATGGTGCCGCCGGCCAGCAGCGGGATGCGTCCGCGCGCCTGGATCTCGCCGATCAGGCGCAGCGCATCGTCGCGGAACTCGGCTGCCGAATAGGCCTGGGTCGGGTCGCGGATATCGAGCAGGTGCTGAGGCGTGCGCGCCTGCTCGGCCGGCGACGGCTTGGCCGTGCCGATATCCATGCCGCGGTAGATGGTGGCCGAATCCACATTGATGATTTCCAGCGGCCAGCGTTGTGCCAGCGCCAGCGTGGCGGCGCTCTTGCCGGCGGCGGTCGGGCCAGCCAGGCAGATCAGGGGCAAGGGGGAGAGAGTCATTGGCCGCGCAGAAACAGTTTGTCCAGGTCGGCCAGGCCCCACTGAACCCAGGTGGGCCGGCCATGATTGCATTGATCGGCGCGCTCGGTGGCTTCCATCTGGCGCAACAGGGCGTTCATTTCTTCAATGGTCAGGCGGCGGTTGGCGCGCACCGAGCCGTGGCAGGCCATGGTCGAGAGCAGTTCGTTGCGCTGCTCGGTCAGCAGACGTGACTCTCCCACGGCGGCCAGGTCGCGCAACACGGCGCGTGCGAGGGATTCGATGTCGCCGCGTGCCAGGAGCGCCGGCACGCTGCGCACGGCAATCGAGTTGGGGCCACCGGGCCGCATCTCGAATCCCAGTTCGCTCAGTTGCTCGGCATGTTCCTCGACCACCGCCACGTCTTTTTCCTGGGCGTGGAAGACCACCGGCACGAGCAGGTCCTGGCGCGGCAGGCTGCGGTTGTCCAGGGCGCGCTTGAGCTGTTCGTAGACCACGCGCTCATGGGCGGCATGCATATCCACCAGCACCAGGCCACGCGTGTTCTGGGCCAGGATGTAGATACCGTGCAACTGCCCCAGCGCCATGCCCAGGGGGTGCTCCTCGGGGAGCTCGGCGGGCGATGCAGGAGGCATCGTCGCGGGTGCGCCGTGGGCTGCCAAGGCTGGCTGCGGTTCGGCCAGCGGCCGGTAGAGCGTCTGCCAGTCGCGCGCCGTCACGGCGGCCGGCTCGTGCAGGCGGAAGGCCGACTGGGTATGGGTCGGCATGGGGGCGGGGGCGGCCGGGCGCGTGAGCTCCAGGCTGGCAGGCAGGACAGGGGCGGCGGGGGCCGGGGCCTGCGGCGTTTGCAGGGGGGCGGCCACCGGCACACCATCGTCGGCGCTGACTGCCTGGGCGCCGCCGGTCTGGGCCAGCGCCTGGCCGACCACTTGGGAGACGAAGCGGTGCACCGCGCCGCTATCGCGAAAACGCACTTCGTGTTTGGCCGGATGCACGTTCACATCGACCGCGCCCGGGTCGATCTCCAGGTACAGCACGTAGGCGGGCTGGCGGTCGCCATGCAACACGTCGGCATAGGCGCTGCGCAGGGCGTGGCTGACCGTGCGGTCGCGGACATAGCGGCCATTCACGTACAGGTACTGCCGATCGGCGCGCGCGCGCGCGGCCGTGGGTCGGGTGACCATGCCGCTCAGGCCGATGGCGCCGTACTGGGTATCCACCGGCAGGGCGTGTCCGGCGAAGTCCGGGCCCAGCACGTCGCGGATGCGTTGGCCAGGGTCGGCAGGCAACCACTGGCGCTGCGCCTTGTCATTGTGAAAAAGGCGAAAGGCGATCTGCGGATTGGCCAGCGCGATGCGCTCCAGGGCATCCAGGCAATGGCCAAACTCGGTGGCTTCGGCGCGCAGGAACTTGCGCCGCGCCGGCACGCTGTCAAACAGCTGGCGCACATCCACCGTGGTGCCTTGCGGACCGGACGCCGGGCTGACCTCGCCACTGCAGGCGTCGATCTGCCAGGCGTGTTCGCCGTTGCGCACGCGCGAGATGATGCTCAGGCGCGCCACCGACGCGATGGAGGCCAGTGCCTCGCCGCGAAACCCCATCGACGCCACCGACTCCAGCTCGGAGAGGGAGCGGATCTTGCTGGTGGCGTGGCGGGTCACGGCCAGCGGCAATTCTTCGGGCGGAATACCCAGGCCGTCGTCGCTGACTGCGATACGGCGGATGCCGCCGCCCTCCAGGCGGATCTCGATGGCATTGGCGCCCGCATCGATGGCGTTCTCGAGGATTTCCTTGAGCACGGATGCCGGGCGTTCGATGACTTCGCCGGCCGCAATCTGGCTGATCAGCAGGTCGGGCAGGGGCGCGATGGAACGGCGATCTGACATGGGGCAACTCGAAAAAAAGCAGGTCGGGCTGATTTTAGCCCTTGCCCCGGGTGCGCTATATTGAAAGCCTTTTCATCAGCGGGACGCCGGGCGCGCACAAGCAATGGATTTCCTCAATATGATCCTGCACATCGATCAAACTTTCGGTGTGTGGATCGAGCAGTACGGCGTGTGGGTGTATCTGGTGTTGTTCCTGATCGTGTTTGCCGAGACCGGGCTGGTGGTGATGCCTTTCCTGCCGGGCGATTCGCTGCTTTTCATCGCCGGCGCCTTTGGCGCGTCGGGTGCCATCGATCCGGTGCTGCTGGCCGGCCTGCTGGTGGTGGCAGCCATTACCGGCAATACCGTCAACTACCTGATCGGGCGGGCCCTCGGACCACGCGTGTTCACCATGAACGTGCGCTTCCTGGACCGTGGCGCCCTGCTCAAGACCAGCCTGTTCTACGAGAAGCACGGCGGCAAGACGATCGTCATGTCACGCTTCATCCCGGTGGTGCGCACCTTCGCGCCGTTCGTGGCGGGCGTGGCCCAGATGGCGCAGGGGCGATTCCAGTTCTTTAATATCTCGGGCGCGCTGCTGTGGGTGGTGAGCCTGATCGCGGCCGGCTATTTCTTCGGCAACATCCCCATCGTCAAGGACCATCTCAACACCATCGTGTTGCTGGGCCTGGCAGCGGCCATCGTGCCGCTGGTGCTGGCCGCCGGCCTGCGTATGGTGCGCCGCCGCCAGCCCGGCATGAGCCGCAGCGGCGGCGACACCGGGCCAGGGAACTAGGCCGGGGCGGGCTGCATCCGGCGGGTGGCTGGCCAACAAGAAAGCGCCCTTGCGGGCGCTTTCTTGTGTCCGGGGGAAGCGGGATCACTCGAGCTTGATGTTGCGCTTTTTCACGACATCGGCGGCCCAGTCGTACTGTTCCTTGATTTCCTTGGCGAACTCTTCAGGCGTGTTGCCCGACGGTGCCGAACCCTGGTCGGCCAGCGTCTTGAGCACCTTGGGGTCCTTCAGGGCGATCACGGCCGCATCACGCAGTTTCGTGACGACTTCCGGCGGCGTGCCCTTGGGCGCCAGCAGGCCGTACCACACGGGCTGGTTCAGCACCGGGAAGCCGGCTTCGGCGAAGGTCGGGACATCCTTGATGGAGTCGATGCGTTCGGGCCATGCGATAGCCATGGCGCGCAGCTTGTCGGCCTGGATCTGCGGCATCGAGGAAGGCAGGTTGTCGAAGATCAGTTCGATCTGGCCACCCACGGCATCGGCCACGGCCGGGCCCGCGCCCTTGTAGGGCACATGGACGATATCGGTGTCGGTCGCCATCTTGAACGACTCGCCCATCAGGTGCAGCACGCTGCAGGTGCCCGAGCTGCCATAGGAATACTTGCCGGGGTTTTTCTTCAGCTCTTCGAGGAAGCCCGCAAAGTCCTTGGCCGGGAACTTGGGGTTGATCGCCACCACGTTGGCGGTGTTGGCGAAGTTGGTCACCGGCTGGAAATCCTTGAGCGGATCGTAGGGCAGGTCGTTCGGGCGGCAGGCCGGGTTGACGGCCATGGTCGACACCGTGGCGATCGACAGCGTGTAGCCATCCGGGGCCGCGCGCGCGGCTTCGGCCGCACCGATCGCGCCGCCTGCGCCGCCCTTGTTCTCGACCACCATGGGCTGGCCCAGTTCCTGGCTCATGCGCTGCGTCACGATGCGGGCAATGATGTCGGTGGAGCCGCCAGGCGCGAACGGTACGATCACGCGGACGGGTTTGTCGGGATAACCTGCAGCTTGAACGCCAGCCACGCTGGCCAGACCTGCGGCCAGGGCGACAGCCTGGGCCAGGGGACGTAGTTTGATCATCATTGACTTCCTCCTGAAGAGCGCCTCCGCGTAGGGGGGCTTTGATTTTTTGATTTCCCGTCGGTAGACGGTTGGAGCTTCTTGATGGCGGGAATGGCCGTTGCTGACGGCATTTCCCTGACTTGGCGGCGTGCGCCTGACTGCTCAGAATAGCAGTAAACACCCGCGGCGCGGTAGCATTCGGACTCGCCCCTATTTACATTTTTTTTGCGCTGCGTCATGTCCGTCGCTTTACTGGTTTTGCCGGATTTCCTGCTGGTCGCCCTCGGCTGGGCCCTGCGCCACAGGCTGGGGTTTTCGCGGGAGTTTTTCGCAGGCTGCGAGCGGCTGGTGTACTTCGTGCTGTTCCCCGCCTTGCTGTTCCAGTCGATTCTCAGCACGCCCATCACGGCCGGCAACGCAGTGCTGCTGCTGCAGGCCACGGCGGCCGTGATCCTCATCGGGCTGGCACTGTCCTGGCTGGCGGCGCCGCTGCTGCGGCCCGATCCGGTCGCGCTTGCCTCGGCGGCGCAATGCGGCTATCGCTTCAACACCTATATCAGCCTGGCGCTGGCGGCCAGTCTGGGCGGACCGGCCGGGCAGACCGTGATGGCCTTGATCATCGGTTTCGCCGTGCCCATGACCAACGTGGCCGCGGTCTATGGCCTGGCGCGCCACAGCGGCAACAGCCTGCTGCGCGAGCTGGCACGCAACCCCCTGGTGTTGTCCACGCTGACGGGGCTGGCCTGCAACCTGGCGGGTTTCACGCTGCCGGGGCCGGTCGATACCCTGCTGGCCCGGCTGGGCGCAGCGGCCATTGCACTGGGCATCATCTGCGTCGGCGCGGGGCTTGCCTGGGAGGGCGGCCGGGGGCACGGACGGCTGATCTCGTGGATGCTGGTCGTGAAACTGCTGCTCTTGCCGGCGGTGGGGCTGGGCGTGGCGCAGGTGCTGGGCCTGCCCGCGCTGGAGGCGCGCATGTTGTTGATCTTCTCGGCCGTGCCGACCGCCTCGGCGGCCTATGTGCTGGCCATGCGGATGGGGGGGGATGGCCGCATGGTGGCCCTGCTGATCTCGCTGGGCACGCTGTTGTCGGCCGTCTCCATTCCCGTGTGGCTGCTGGTGAGCGCGCCCTGAGGCGCGCCCGGCAGCCGGCTTACTTGGCCGGCTTGGCGTTAGTCATGTCGGCCGGCACCACCCACTGGGCGAACTGGGCCTCGGTGACATGGCCCAGCGCCAGCGCCGCCTCCTTGAGCGACAGGCCTTCCTTATGGGCCTTCTTGGCGATCTGGGCGGCCTTGTCGTAGCCGATGTGCGGGTTGAGCGCGGTGACCAGCATCAGCGAACGATCCACCAGTTCGGCGATGCGATCGCGGTTGGGTTCGATCCCTTGCGCGCAATGCGCATCGAAGCTGGCCAGCCCGTCGGTCAGCAGGCGCACCGATTGCAGGAAATTGTGGATTACCAGCGGTTTGTAGACGTTGAGTTCGAAGTTGCCGCTTGCCCCGCCGATGTTGATCGCCACATCGTTGCCCATGACCTGTGCCGACAGCATCGTGAGCGCCTCGCACTGGGTGGGGTTCACCTTGCCCGGCATGATGGAGCTGCCCGGTTCGTTTTCCGGAATGCTGATCTCGCCCAGGCCCGAGCGCGGGCCGCTGGCCAGCCATCGCACGTCATTGGCGATTTTCATGGCGCCCGCAGCCAGGGTCTTGAGCGCGCCGTGGGCGAACAGCAGCCCCTCGTGCGCGGCCAGGGCCTGGAATTTGTTGGGCGCCGATACAAAGGCCACGCCGGTCGCCTTTGCCAGCGCAGCTGCCACGCGGGTGCCGAATTCCGGGTGGGCGTTCAGGCCCGTGCCCACGGCCGTGCCGCCGATGGCCAGTTGATGCAGCGCCGGCAGCGTGGCGATGATCTGCGATTCCGCCAGGTCCAGCTGGGCGACCCAGCCGGAGATCTCCTGGCCCAGCGTCAGCGGCGTGGCGTCCTGCAGGTGGGTGCGGCCAATCTTCACGATGTCGAAGAATTCGGCGCTTTTCCGGGCCAGGGTGGCGCGCAGCGTCTTGAGGGCAGGCAGCAGATGCTGCTCGAGTTGTACGGCGGCCGCCACGTGCATGGCGGTGGGGAAGGTGTCATTGGACGACTGGCCCCGGTTGACCTGATCGTTGGGGTGCACTTTGCGGCCTTCGCCGCGCTCGCCGCCCAGGATCTCCGAGGCGCGGTTGGCCAGCACCTCGTTCATGTTCATATTGCTCTGGGTGCCCGACCCCGTCTGCCAGACCGACAGGGGGAACTCATCGGGCCACTTCCCGGCGATGACCTCATCGGCGGCGGCGGTGATGCCCTTGGCCACGCCCGGATCCAGTTCGCCCAGTTCGGCATTGACCTGGGCGGCGGCACGTTTGAGCTGGGCCATCGCCGTGACTAGCGGCACGGGCATTTTTTCGGTGGAAATGGCGAAGAAATGCAGCGAACGCTGCGTCTGCGCGCCCCATAGATGGTCGGCGGGCACATCGATAGGGCCGAAAGTATCTTTTTCGGTGCGGGTCTTCATGGTCACGGCTCCGTAACGGCAACGACGCCCTTCGAACCAGGAGGGATCAAAGGACAATGAGAATCACTCTTAACCCGAAAGCGTAGCAGAAAGCCGCCGCTTTCTATAATCCAGCTTATCGATTGTTTTACCACCGGCCCGCCGCTCATGTCCGAACCTCTCGCCCAGCTCGATCTGCATCTGCCTGACGAACACGCCACCGACGCATTGGCGGCCCAACTGGCCCCCTTGCTGGATGGCCGCCACGGTCCGGCCGGGGGCCGGATCCACCTGCGCGGCGACCTGGGCGCGGGCAAGACCGCCTTCACCCGGGCACTGTTGCGCGCCAGCGGCGTAAGGGGACGAATCAAGAGCCCAACCTACGCGCTGCTTGAAAGCTATAAAGTTTCTAACTTATACTTCTATCACTTTGATTTTTATAGAC
>JAEWJD010000178.1 GCA_023386765.1 Pseudomonadota bacterium
TAGGGGGACGGCCGCGGACCGGGACGCAGCGGCGTGCGCCTCACAGCGGCAGGCGCACCTCGTGCTTGATCTCGCGCAAGGCCACGATGCTGCGGGTCTGTCGAATTCCCGGCAGATTGAACAGAAAGCGATGCAGAAAGCGGTCGTACTCCGCAGGGCTTTCAACCAGGATTTTGAGCAGGTAGTCGGAATCGCCCGTGACCGAGTAGCACTCCAGGATCTCGGGAGCATCGCGCACCGAACGCTCGAAATTCTCGACCGTGTCAGCGGAATGCCGCTCCAGGCTGATCTGGGCAAACATGCAACCGGCCAGCCCTACCTTGCTGCGATCGACCTGCGCGCTGTATCCCTGGATGACACCGGCCCCCTCCAGGGCCTTGACCCGCCGCCACACCGGCGCGGCCGACAGCCCGACCAGCTCCGATAGCTGCTGGGCCGACGCGCGGCCGTCCTGCTGCAAAGCCCGCAGAATGCCGATATCCGTCTTGTCCATGATCCCCGTCCTTGTTTTGATGGCGAAACGAAACGTTCATTTCAAATTATAGGGATTTCACGATCCGATAACGCAATAAAACCCAAGCCTCGCGCTCCTATCATGATCGAAACTAAGGAGCTCTCATGGACGGCACCCCCGCGGCCCTTCCACCTATCGATCATGATTACCAGCTGGCCGACAATCTGGAGCGCCAGCAGGGCCGCATTTTCCTGACCGGCACCCAGGCATTGGTGCGTCTGATGCTGGCGCAACGCCGTGCCGACCGCGAGCGCGGGCGGGAGACGGCCGGCTTCGTCTCGGGCTACCGGGGGTCACCTCTAGGCGGTGTGGACATGGCCATGTGGAAGGCTAAGGCCACGCTGGATGCACATCAGGTGCGTTTCCTGCCAGGCATCAACGAAGACCTCGCAGCCACGGCCGTGATGGGCACGCAACAGGCTGGCGCACGCGCCGACCGCAAGGTCGATGGCGTGTTCGCCATGTGGTACGGCAAGGGGCCGGGCGTGGATCGCGCCGGCGACGCCCTGCATCATGGCCATGCGGCCGGCGCGTCGCGCCACGGCGGCGTGCTGATGGTGGTCGGCGACGACCACACGGCCGTGTCCTCCTCCATCCCGCATGCCAGCGAAGCCTCGCTGGTGGGCTGGCACATCCCGGTCGTGCACCCGGCCTCGATCGATGAGTACGAAACCTTCGCGCTCTGGGGATGGGCGCTGTCGCGCTACAGCGGTGCCTGGGTGGCCTTCAAGGTCACCTCCGAGTCCGTCGAGACCGGCCAGTCTTTCGAGGCCGCGCCACCGGCGCATTTCGACATGCCCGAGGACGACGGCGCCACCGACCGCGAATACAACGCCAGCGACTTTCTCTCGCCGGCCATCGAACTGCGCATGCAGCGCCGCCTCAAGGCGGTGGCGGCTTTCGCCGCCCGCCACAGCATCGACAAGCTGATCTCGCCCGCTCCGGCCGCCGGCGTGGGCATCATCACCGTGGGCAAGGCCCACCTGGATGCGATGGAAGCCCTCAAGCGGCTGGGCGTCGACCCGGGCCAGGTGCGCATCTACAAACCCGGCCTGGTATGGCCGCTGGAGCGCCAGCGCCTGCTGGAATTCGCTCGCGGCCTGCAGCACATCCTCGTGATCGAGGAAAAAGACGGCATCGTCGAAGCCCAGGTCAAAGACCTGCTCTACAACCTGCCCGAGCGCCCCAGCGTCAGCGGCAAGCGTGGCCTGGACGGCGAAACGCTGATCCCGTCGGCCGGACAACTGCGCCCCTCGCTGCTGGCACCGGGCCTGGCGGCCTGGCTGCGCCGCAGTGCCGGGCTGGCATTGGGCAGCGGCACCGATGATTTCAGCTGTCCGCAGCCCCTGGCCAACGATGCCGACGGCATGCGGCGGCGGCCCTACTTCTGTTCAGGCTGTCCGCACAACACCTCGACCCGGGTACCCGAAGGCAGCCAGGCGCGCTCGGGCGTGGGCTGCCACTATATGGCGGCCTGGATGGAGCGCGACACTGCCGGACTGACCCAGATGGGCGGCGAGGGCGTGGACTGGATCGGCCTGGCACCCTATATCGAGACCCCGCACGTGTTTCAGAACATGGGCGAGGGCACCTACTACCATTCCGGTTACCTGGCCATCCGCCAGGCGGTGGCCGCGCGCGCCAACATCACCTACAAGATCCTGTTCAACGATGCGGTGGCCATGACCGGCGGCCAACCGGTGGACGGCCCCATCTCGGTGCCCCAGATCTGCCAGCAACTGCGCGGCGAGAACGTAGCGCGCATCGTGGTGACCACCGACGAACCGGAAAAATATGTCGGCATCGATCTCGGCACCGGCATCCAGGTGCATCACCGCCGCGAGCTTGACGCCTTGCAGCGCGAGTTGCGCGCGACGCCGGGCGTGACCGTCCTGATCCACGACCAGACCTGCGCGGCCGAGAAGCGCCGGCGCCGCAAGAAGAAAACCTTTCCCGACCCTGCCCGCCGGCTGTTCATCAACAGTGCCGTGTGCGAGGGCTGCGGCGACTGCGGAAAACAGTCCAACTGCCTGTCCATCGTGCCGCTGGAAACGCCCTATGGCCGCAAGCGCGCCATTGACCAGTCCAGCTGCAACAAGGATTACTCCTGTGCTGAAGGATTCTGCCCCAGCTTCGTTTCGGTCGAGGGCGGGCTTGTGCGCAAGCAGCGCAGCGATGCCAGCAACGACTGGCAGGCGCGCCTGAACCTGCTGCCCGAACCCGCCTTCGACCCGCTGCATGCGCCCTACCGCCTGCTGGTCGCCGGCATGGGCGGCACCGGTGTCATCACGATCGGCGCGCTGGTTTCGATGGCGGCCCACTTGCAGGGCTTGTCTGCCTGCGTCCTGGACATCACCGGCCTGGCCCAGAAAGGCGGCACGGTGATCAGCCACATCCGCCTCGCGCCGGGCGGCACGCCCCCCGGCCCCGCCCGCCTGGACTGGCAGCAGGCCGATGCCGCCATTCTGTGCGACCCGGTCGCGGCTGTCGCGCCCGACGCCCTGGGCGCGCTGCGCCATGGCCATACGCGGGTATTGGCCAACACCTACGTAGCTCCGGTGTCCGACTTCACGCGGCAGCCGGATGTTCCCCTGCGTGGCGAAGCGCTGCTGGACAAGATCCGCCACGCCGCCGGCGCATCGCAGACCACGGCCCTGGACGCCCACGGCGCGGCCCTGCGCCTGTTCGGCGACAGCATCCTGTCGAACATCTTCTTGCTGGGCTATGCCTGGCAACGTGGCGACGTGCCCCTGTCGCTGCCCGCGCTCATGCGCGCCATCGAACTCAACGGTGTGGCTGTGGCGGCCAATCGGAGCGCCTTTGACGCCGGCCGCCTGGCTGCCCATGAACCGAAGACGCTCGACTTCGCGCTCAAGCCGCCCGCGCAGGTGATCGCGCTGCACCGGCCCGAACGCCTGGAGACGCTGCTCGAACAACGCGTCCAGGATCTCACTGCCTACCAGAACCCCGCCTACGCGATGCGCTACCGCGGCCTGGTCGAACGGGTTGCCGCGCGCGAACGCGAACTCGGAGCCACCACGCCCAGACTTGCGCTGGCCGTGGCGCGCGGCCTCTATAAGCTGATGGCCTACAAAGACGAGTACGAAGTCGCGCGCCTCTACACCGATGGCAGCTTCGCCAGGCAACTGGCCGAACAGTTCGAGGGCGACTTCACCCTGCGCTTTCACATGGCGCCGCCGTTGCTGGCGCGCAAGGACCCCCACAGCGGCGTACCCCGCAAAATGGCCCTTGGCCCGCGCACCCTGAGCGCGCTGCGCTGGCTGGCCCGCTGCAAGGGCGTGCGTGGCACCTGGGCCGACCCCTTCGGCCATACGGCGGAGCGCCGCATGGAGCGCGCGCTCATCGGCGAGTACGAAACCCTGGTCCAGACCTTGCTGGCCCACCTGTCGGTCGACAAACTCGGCACTGCGGCTACAATCGCTGCCCTTGCCGAAAACATCCGCGGTTATGGCCACGTGAAGGCCGCCAGCGTGGAACGTTTCCGCCAGGAAAGAGACCGCTTGCTGGAGGACTATGAAGCCCCCGCGTTCCCCTCCCAGGAGCTGCGCCGGCGCGCCTGAATCCGGAT
>JAEWJD010000328.1 GCA_023386765.1 Pseudomonadota bacterium
CCACCTCAGTAGCCGCGATCGCGCGAGACCGTGCCAGACAGCGGTTCGCCGCGCTGGTAGGCAAGGATTTTCTCGGCCACCTGGGCGATGGTTTCGCGCCGCAGGCTGATGGCGGCGATGTGGGGCGTGATGCTCACGCGCGGGTGCTTCCAGAACGGATGCTCGGGCGGCAGCGGTTCCGTGCGAAAGACATCCAACGTGGCACCGGCCACATGGCCGCTGTCCAGCAGCGCCAGCAGATCCTCTTCGACCAGATGCGCACCGCGCCCCATGTTGATGACATGCGCCCCCGGCAACAGGCGCGACAGCGTATCGCGGCACAGCAGGTCGCGGGTATCGTCGGTCAGGGGCAGCGTATTGATCAGGACCCGCGTGCGCGCCAGGAAGTCATCCAGGTTGTCGCGACCGCCGAAGGCCTGCACCCCTTCAGGCGCCTTGCCGCTGCGCGACCAGCCGGCCACGGGGTAATCCATGGCGGCCAGCACGCTGGCCACGCGCGCGCCCATCACTCCCATGCCCAGCACGCCCACGGGCCATTCGCTGCGATCGAGTTCGGGCAGAGGCTCCCATTGGCCTGCCCGTTGCAAGCGCTCGTAGTCGTCAAAGCGGCGGCTGGCACGCACCAGTGCATGTGCGGCGTACTCGGCCATCTGCACCGCCATGCCGGCATCTTCCAGGCGCACGATGGGCAGCGAAGCAGGCAATGTGGGCAAGCGGAACAAGGCATCCACGCCCGCGCC
Organism: Pseudomonadota bacterium; assembly: GCA_023386765.1. Classification (GTDB taxonomy): domain Bacteria; phylum Pseudomonadota; class Gammaproteobacteria; order Burkholderiales; family Burkholderiaceae_B; genus Bordetella. The sequence goes on from JAEWJD010000328.1 coordinate 741, forward strand.
CAGATTGAACACGGCACGCAGTGCCGTCTCGCGCTCAAAGAGCGCAGCGGGCGGATTCCACACCACGGCCAACTCCGCCTGCTGTGGCGGCATGGCCTCGTTCCAGAGAACGATATCGCTGTCCGGCAGGGCTTTCTGCAAGGGTTCCAGCCACTCGGCCGGCTCGATTTCATGGCTTGAGCAAAACAGGATTTTCACGATCGAACGGCGCCCGCTCGGACGGGCGGCAGGTTTGGTGGATAATGTCCCGATGATATCGACAACGGGCAGCAGCGTCGATCACGGACCCGCTGTCCGCCCAAGCAAAAAAGCCACTTTCGGAACCTATCCATGTCCAACCTGAGTCAGGATCAGCAGCACGATATTCAGTACCAGCTTCACTCGTACACCAACGGCGTCAAGCACGCCGAGGTAGGTCCGCGCATCATGGCGCGCGGCGAAGGCATCTATGTCTACGATGACAAGGGCAATCGCTACCTGGAAGGCATGGCAGGTCTGTGGAGCGTGGCAGTCGGTTTCGGGGAGCCGCGTCTGGTCGATGCGGCCACGCGCCAATTGCAGGAGCTGCCGTACTACCATACGTTCACGCACAAGTCGCACCCGGCGGTGATCGAGCTGGCCCAGCGCCTGATCGACTACACCGAAGGCCGCATGGCGCGCGCCTTCTTCACCAACTCGGGCTCCGAGGCCAACGATACGGTCGTCAAGCTGGTGTGGTATTACCACAATGCCCTGGGCCGCAAGGACAAGAAAAAGATCATTGCCCGCCAGCGCGGCTACCACGGCGTGACCGTGGCCTCGGCCAGCCTGACCGGCCTGCCAGGCAACCACGTGGGCTTTGATCTGCCGCTGCCGCAGGTCCTGCACACGTCCTGCCCGCACTACTATCGCTACGGCCTGCCGGGCGAAACCGAAGAGGCCTTTGCCACCCGCATGGCCGATGAGCTGGAAGCGCTGATCCTGCAGGAAGGCCCGGATACCGTGGGCGCCTTCATCGGCGAGCCGCTGATGGGGGCTGGCGGCGTGATCGTTCCGCCGCGCACCTACTGGCAGAAGATCCAGGCCGTGTGCCGCAAGTACGACCTGCTGATCATTGCCGACGAAGTCATCACCGGTTTCGGCCGCCTGGGCCAGCGCTTCGGCAGCGAAGTCTATGATATCCAGCCGGACATGATGGTGCTGTCCAAGCAGATCACCTCCTCGTACCAGCCGCTGGGCGCGGTGTTGCTCAACGCCAAGGTGGCCGATGCGGTGCAGGAGTACAGCGGCCGTCTGGGCACCTTCGGTCACGGCTATACCGCCAGCGGCCACCCGGTCGCCACCGCCGTGGCGCTGGAGAACCTCAAGATCATCGACGAGCGCGGCCTTATCCCGCACGCCGCGGAAATGGGCGAAGTGCTGCGCCAGGAATTGCATGCCCTGGCCGACCACCCGCTGGTGGGCGAGATCCGCAGCGTGGGCCTGATCGCCGGTATCGAGCTGGTGGCCGACAAGGCCACGCGCGCGCCCTTCGACCCGCTGGGCCGCGCCGGGGCCTATGCCTACGAACGTGCCCACGAGCATGGTTTGATCCTGCGCGGCATCCAGGACACCATCGCCTTCTGCCCGCCGCTGATCATCACCGCCGCGCAGGTGCGCGACATGGTGGCGCGCTTCAGCCGCGTGCTGGACGACACCACGGCCTACATGGGCCGCTGAAGCCGGCGGCGCACCAGGCAGCACAGAACGGTCCGGCGCAAGCCGGGCCGTTTGCCATTCAACGGCGTCGTGAACCCAGCAAGGAGCCGAGAATGCCGCGCACCAGATCCCGCGTGACCTGGCGCACGGCGGACTTGGCCGCGCTTTGCACCATGCCATCGCGCTTGCCTCCGCGCGGGCCGGTCGAGCCGAACAGCACGTCGTTCAGGCCTTGCAGCAGCCCCCCGCCATCGGCCGGCGCAGCCGGATTGGCAGCCGCGCTGCCCTGAGGCTCGGCCTCGGCAGCCGCGCGCGCAGTCAGCTTCTCGTAGGCGGACTCGCGGTCTATGGCAGTTTCGTACTTGGCTGCCAGGGGCATATCACGGCGCAGGGCCTGTCGTTCCGCGTCGGTGGCCGGACCGATACGGCTGCCCGGCGGCAATACCCAGGCGCGCTCGGTCGGCGTGGGCCTTCCTTGCGCATCCAGGAAAGACACCAAAGCCTCGCCCACGCCCAGTTCGGTAATGGCGGCCTCGATATCCAGCCCTGGCTTGGGCCGCATGGTTTGCGCCGCGGTGCGCACCGCTTTCTGGTCGCGCGGCGTAAACGCGCGCAAGGCGTGCTGCACCCGGTTGCCGAGCTGGCCCAGCACGGCATCGGGGATGTCGAGCGGATTCTGGGTGACGAAAAACACGCCCACGCCCTTGGAGCGCACCAGGCGCACCACCTGCTCGATCTTGGTAAGCAGCGCGGCCGGCGCATCCTGGAACAGCAGATGCGCTTCGTCGAAGAAAAACACCAGCTTGGCCTGGGCAGGATCGCAGACTTCGGGCAGGGTCTCGTAGAGATCAGCCAGCAGCCACAGCAGGAACACGCCGTACAGGCGCGGCGACTGCATCAGCTTGTCGGCCGCGAGGATGTTCACCACGCCCTGCCCCTGCGCGGTCGTGCGCATCAGGTCGGCCACATCCAGCATGGGTTCGCCGAAAAAGCGATCGCCGCCTTCAGACTCCAGTTGCAACAGGGCACGCTGGATTGCGCCGACCGAAGCGGCCGACACATTGCCGTAGCGCAGCTTCAGCTCGCCGGCGCGTTCGGCCACGTTCTGCAACATGGCACGCAGGTCTTTCATGTCCAGCAGCAGCTGGCCTTCGTCATCGGCCACCTTGAACACCAGGGCCAGCACACCCTGTTGGGTATCGTTCAGCGCCAGCATGCGGCCTAGCAACAAGGGCCCCATGTCGGAAACCGTGGCACGCACCGGCACCCCCTGCTCGCCGAAGACATCCCACAATGCCGTCGGGCATCCGCCCCAGGCGGGCTCGGGCAGGCCCAGGCGGCCCAGGCGCTCTTTGAGCTTGGGTGACTCGGCCCCGGGCATGGCCAGGCCGGTCAGGTCGCCCTTGACGTCGGCCAGGAAGACCGGCGTGCCCAGGCGCGAGAAGGCCTGGGCCAGCACCTGCAGGGTGACGGTTTTTCCGGTGCCGGTCGCGCCGGTGATACAGCCGTGCCGGTTAGCCAGCGCGGGCAGCAGAAAGAGCTCGGTCTCGGCGTTCTTGGCGATAAGCAAGGGATCGGGCATGGGGGTCTCTGGTTACGCGGAAAACAGGCCCAAGTGTAGAGCCTGGCGCCGCAGGCCGCGTGGTGCACGCGACACAGAACCGTAACGAGGCGACGGGCCGCCCCGGGCGCGCTAAAATAGACGCTTTTGCAGATTTTCTCATCGGGAAGCCATGGCCGGACACAGTAAATGGGCCAATATCCAGCACCGCAAAGGCCGCCAAGATGCCAAGCGGGGCAAGCTCTGGACCAAAATCATTCGGGAAATCACGGTTGCCGCCCGTGCGGGCGGCGCAGACCCTGACAGTAATCCACGCCTGCGCATGGCCTGGGACAAGGCCACAGACGCCAACATGCCCAAGGACAACGTGCAGCGCGCCATCCAGCGCGGGGCCGGTGGCGCCGATGGCGACAACTACGAAGAAGTCCGCTATGAGGGCTACGGCGTGGGCGGCGCGGCGGTCATCGTCGACTGCATGACCGACAACCGTACCCGCACGGTGGCCGAGGTGCGCCACGCCTTCACCAAGAACGGCGGCAACCTGGGCCAGGAAGGCTCGGTGGCCTTCATGTTCAAGCATTGCGGCCAGTTCCTGTTCGCCCCGGGCAGCCCCGAGGACACGATCATGGAAGTCGCTCTGGACGCCGGTGCTGAAGACGTCATCACCGACGAAGAAGGCGGCATCGAGGTCATCTGCGCGCCGACCGATTTCGCGGCACTGCGTCAGGCCCTGGAAGCCGCCGGTCTCAAGGCCGAGGTCGATGGCATCATCATGAAGCCCCAGAGCGAAACCGAGCTGACCGGCGACGACGCCGTGAAAATGCAGAAGCTGCTCGACGCGCTGGAAGGCCTGGACGACGTGCAAGAGGTCTACACCAACGTCGTGTTCGACGAAGCGCAGTAATCCGCCGCCCGGGCGTGCCCTGAGGGGCCGCGCGGGCTTTTTCCCGACGGGACCGGCTGGTTCCCGCGCCCGCTGTCGGGCGGCAACCTCTTTAAGAATCACGGCAACATGAAAATCCTGGTAATCGGCTCGGGCGGCCGCGAACACGCTCTTGCATGGCGGCTGGCGCGCTCGCCGCGCGTTCACAAGGTGTATGTGGCACCCGGCAACGGCGGCACCCAGACCGGTCAGCAACTCGAGAACGTGGCGCTCAGCCAACCCGAAGAACTGGCCGATTTCGCCCAGCGCGAAGGCGTTGCCCTCACGGTGGTGGGCCCTGAGGCGCCGCTGGCCGCCGGCGTGGTCGATGTGTTCCGCGCCCGCGGGCTGAAGATTTTCGGGCCGACCAAGGCTGCTGCCCAGCTGGAGAGCTCCAAGGATTACGCCAAGGCGTTCATGATCCGCCACAACATCCCGACGGCGCGCTACCAGACCTTCACCGATCCGGTCCAGGCCCATGCCTATGTCGACCAGGAAGGCGCGCCCATCGTGATCAAGGCCGATGGATTGGCCGCAGGCAAGGGGGTGGTGGTCGCCACCACGCTGCAGGAGGCCCACGACGCCATCGACGCCATGCTGGGCGACGGTTCGCTGGGCGCGGCCGGAGCCCGGGTGGTCATCGAAGAATGCCTGGTCGGCGAGGAGGCCAGCTTCATCGTGATGGTCGATGGACGCAACGTGCTGGCGCTGGCCACCAGCCAGGATCACAAACGCCTGCGCGACGGCGACGAAGGCCCCAACACGGGTGGCATGGGCGCCTATTCGCCCGCGCCCATCGTGACGCCCGAACTGCATCACCGCATCATGCGCGAAATCATCCTGCCCACCGTGCAGGGCATGGCGCAGGATGGCATCCCCTACACCGGCTTCCTGTACGCCGGTCTCATGATTGCCCCGGGCGATGACCCCGACCGCCCCATCAAGACGCTGGAATTCAACTGCCGCATGGGCGACCCCGAAACCCAGCCCATCATGATGCGCGTCAAGAGCGATCTGCTCGATGCGCTGGAGCACGCCGTCGAGGGCACGCTGGACCAGGCCGACATCACCTGGGACCGCCGCAGCGCACTGGGCGTGGTGCTGGCGGCTGCCAACTATCCCGCCACGCCCCGCACCGGCGATGTCATCAGCGGCCTGCCTGCCGACAACGATGACTGCATGGTGTTCCATGCCGCCACCCTTGCCGAAGACGGCCAGATCAAGACCAGCGGCGGGCGCGTGCTGTGCGTCACGGCGCTGGGCGACTCGGTGCGCATGGCGCGCGAACGGGCCTACCAGACCGTCAACGCCGTGCACTTCGACGGCCGCCAGTACCGTAGCGACATCGGCTGGCGCGCACTCAAGCCTTCGCAGCAGAAAACCAAGCCCTGAGCCCCCGCATGAGCCATGCCGTCGACATTGCCGCCGTCCAGGCGTATTTCACGGGCTTGCAGGAGCGCATCGTCGCCGCGCTGGAAAGCGCCGGCGGCGAGGCCTTTCGCACCGATCGCTGGCAGCGCCCCGAAGGCGGCGGCGGGATTTCCCGCCTGATCGAAGGCGGCGAACTGCTCGAGCGCGGTGGCGTGCTGTTCAGCCATGTGGCCGGCACGCGCCTGCCGCCCTCGGCCAGCGCCCACCGGCCCGAGCTGGCCGGCCGACCCTGGCAGGCCATGGGCGTCTCGCTGGTGCTGCACCCGCGCAACCCCTACGTGCCGACCACCCACATGAATGTACGCATGTTCGTGGCTGCGGCGCGCCCTGGCCACGATGAACACGATGTGTTCTGGTTCGGCGGCGGGCTGGACCTGACCCCCTACTACCCTTTCGAAGAAGATGCGCGCCACTTCCACCAGGCGTGCCACGACGCGTTGGCGCCGCACGGCGCGCAGTATTACCCGCGCTACAAGCGTTGCTGCGACGAGTACTTCTATCTCAAGCACCGCCAGGAAACGCGCGGCATCGGCGGCATCTTCTTTGACGACCTGAACGAGGCCGGCTTCGATGCGGCCTTTGCCCTGACCCGCTCGGTGGGCGACAGTTTCCTGCCCGCCTTCATGCCCATCGTCGAGCGCCGCCGCGCGCTGGCCTTCGGCACGCGTGAACGCGACTTCCAGGCCTATCGCCGGGGCCGTTATGTCGAGTTCAATCTGGTGTTCGACCGTGGCACGCTGTTCGGCCTGCAGTCGGGCGGGCGTACCGAGTCCATCCTGCTGTCGATGCCGCCCCAGGCCCAATGGCGCTATGACTGGCAACCGCAGGCCGGCTCGCCCGAAGCCGAGCTGGCAGGCTACCTCAAGCCGCGGGACTGGCTGTGACGCGCATCGGTCTGCTGGGCGGCAGCTTCGACCCCATCCACCAGGCCCATGTGGCCTTGGCCCAAAGCGCGCTGGCGCACCTGGATCTGGATGAAGTGCAGTTGCTGCCTGCTGCCGATCCCTGGCAGCGGGCGCCGCTGACAGCCAGCCCGCAGCAACGCGTAGAGATGATACGTGCGGCCATCGACGGCCTGCCGGGCCTGAGCATCAACCTGACCGAGATCGAGCGCGGCGGTCCGACCTATACCGCCGACACCATCGACACCCTGCCGTCCGGGGCCCGCTATACGTGGATCTTCGGGGCCGATCAGCTGGCCAATTTCTGCACCTGGCAACGTTGGCAGGACATCGCCCGACAGGTCGATCTGGCGGTTGCCGTCAGGCCCGGGGTGGCTCTGCAGACACCGCCGGCACTGGCCGACTGGCTGTGTCAGGTGGGCCGCCAGCTACGCGAGCTGCCGTTCGCGCCACTGCCGGTTTCCGCCTCGGAGATCCGCCAGCGCCTGGCCGCCGGCCAGAGCGTCCAGGGCATGCTGCCCGACGGCGTGGCCCGCTACATCGCCCGGCATGGCCTCTATCCGGCCGACACCGGGCGCTGAGGCCGCCCCGGCCGACCCCACCTGCTGCCGGGCCTGCCGCCTGCCCAGGCGGGATTTCTACCCCTGCCACGTGCAAAAGCCCCTGGTCCGGCCCCTCGGATAGGGTCGGCTCGGGTTATATTTGCGCCCATGGATATTCAAAAACTACAACGCGCCGTCATTGACGCCCTGGAAGACGTCAAGGCTCAGGACATCAAGGTGTTCAACACCACCCACCTGACCAGCCTTTTCGATCGGGTCGTCATTGCCAGCGCCAGCTCCAACCGCCAGACCCGTGCGCTGGCCGCCAGCGTGGCTGATCGTGGCCGCGCCCTGCAACTGACCGGCATCACCACCGAAGGTGAAGACACCGGTGAATGGGTCGTGGTCGACCTGGGCGACATCGTCGTGCACATCATGCAGCCGGCCATCCGCCAGTACTACAACCTCGAAGAAATCTGGGGCGACAAACCGGTACGCGTGAAGCTGCTGCCGGCCTCGACCCAACCGGCCGCGAGCCGCAGCGCCTACGACGCGACCGACGACGACCTGGCATGAAGCTGATCGTCGCTGCCGTCGGCACCCGCATGCCCGACTGGGTGCTGACCGCCTGGGACGACTATGCCAAACGGCTGCCGGCTGACTGCGCGCTCGAACTGCGCGAGATCAAGCCGGAGCCGCGCACCAGCGGCAAAACGCCGGCCCAGATGATGGCCGCCGAGGCACGCCGCATCGAAGCCGCCCTGCCCGCCGGGGCACGCCGCATGGCGCTCGACGAGCGCGGCCGTGACCTGACCACCATGGCGCTGTCGCAGCAGCTGGAAAAATGGCGTGGCGACGGCCGCGACGTCGCCTTGCTGGTAGGCGGGCCCGATGGGCTGGACGCCGACTTGAAAGCGAGCTGCGACGGCCTGATCCGGCTGTCTTCGCTGACTTTGCCTCATCCGATGGTGCGGGTGCTGCTGGCCGAACAGCTCTATCGTGCCTGGGCCATTTTGAACAACCACCCCTATCACCGCGCCTGAGCGTTCCCATGCAAGCCGCCCCCCGCCTGTATCTCGCCTCGGCCAGCCCGCGCCGGCGTGAACTGCTCACGCAGATCGGCCTGCCGCACACCGTGCTGCAGGTGCCTGCCCCTGAAGGCGAAGACGAGCCGATCCTGCCCGGCGAAACGGGGGCCGCCTATGTGCAGCGCACCGCAAGAGAAAAAGCCGAACGCGGTCTGCAATGGTTGCGCACGCAGGCGCTGCCCGTCTTGCCGCTCCTGGCGGCCGACACCACGGTACTGCTCGATGGCTGCGTGATGGGCAAGCCGGCGACCCGCGCCGACGCCCTGCAGATGCTGCAGGCGCTATCGGGCCGCCGCCATGAAGTCCACACGGCCGTGGTACTGGGCTGGCAGCAGCGCCTGCACGAAGCCGTGTCCGTCACCCAGGTACAGATGCGGCCCTTGTCGCTGGCCGAGTGCGAGCGCTATTGCGATAGCGGCGAGCCCTTCGGCAAAGCGGGCGCCTACGGCATACAGGGCCTGGCAGGCAGCTTCATCGCCCACATCGAGGGCAGCTACAGCGGGGTGATGGGCCTGCCGCTGTTCGAGACGGCGCAGCTGTTGCGCCACGCCGGTATCGAGCTGCCCTGATGCGGCGGTCGCGGCAGCAGGCCGTTCCCGGCCCGCCGCCCCTGTCTCAGCGGCTGAGCAACTGGCAGCAGCGATCCATGTCGACGTTGCCGCCGCTGATGATCACCCCGACCCGCTTGCCCGCCCACTGCTCGCGCGCCTGGCGCACCGCCGCCAGGCCCAGGCAGCCGGTCGGCTCGGCGACCAGCTTGAGAAACTGCGCCAGGTAACGCATCTCGTCCACCAACTGCGCATCGCTGACCGTGACGATGTCCTTGACCTGGCGGCGGATGATGTCGAAGGTGTAGTTGCCCAGATATTGGGTCTGCGCCCCATCGGCGATGGTCTTGGGGGTCTCGATACGCACGATCGAACCGCTGCGCAGGGAACGCAAGCCATCATCGCCCGCCTCCGGCTCGACGCCGTAGACCGCGCAGTCCGGCGCCAGGGCGCTGGCCGACAGCAAGGAACCCGACAACAGGCCGCCACCGCCCAGGCTGACGAACAGCGCATCCAGCGGCCCGGTCTCCTCGATCAGTTCTTTGGCGGCCGTGCCCTGCCCGGCGATCACGTCCGGATGATCATACGGCGGGATCAGCGTCAGGCCATGCTCTTCGCACAGGCGCTGGCTGATGGCCTCGCGGTCTTCGGTATAGCGGTCATAGAACACCACTTTGCCGCCATAGCCGCGCGTGGCAGCCACTTTGGCCGCCGGGGCATCCTGCGGCATGACGATCGTGGCCGGGATACCCAGCAGGCTGGCCGACAGCGCGACCGCCTGCGCATGATTGCCCGAAGAGAACGCCACCACGCCGGCACGCCGCTGTGCGGCATCCAGACGCGAGAGCGCATTGAAGCCGCCGCGGAACTTGAAGGCGCCCATGCGCTGCAGGTTCTCGCACTTGATGAAAAGCTCCAGCCCCAGTTCTTCGTTGAGGCGGCGCGACGTGGCGACCGGCGTGCGATGGGCATGGCCCTGCAGGCGTTCGGCGGCGGCCTGGACATCGGCGTAGGTAGGTGTGTGGTTCATGGTCGGAGTGGAAAGAAAAAACGGACGGGCAAGGACAGGCCGCTCAGCGGCTATCGCCATAGACAGTGGCGCGCGATACGCCCAGGTGGGCGGCAACCCCTTCCATGGCGCGACGCACGTCGAGGAACCCCTCGGCCTTGAGCTGGCGCATCAACTCACGCCTTGCCGCTGGTTTGAGCGTGCGTGGCGTGACGCCCAGGCTGGCCGCGTAGGCGTCGATGCGCGCGCGCAGTGCCTGCGTGCCGGGCGGGTCGAGCGACTCCTCGGGCGCATCCGCATCCAAGGCGGTGAACTGCCCCAGCAGGCTTTGCAAACTGCGGAATTGGGTGAGATCCAGATTCAGGCACAAGGCGGCGACGTAGCGGCCCTCGGCATCCTTGATGCCGATCGAGGTGCTCTTGGCCTGGCGTCCGTCGGGGAAGCGGTTGGGATAGTTGGCCAGCACCTGCGGGTAATCCGGATCGGCGATGCGCGCCAACCCCAGCTCCGTGGTGGGGTCGCCCACCTGACGGCCGGACAGGTTGTTGTGGATCGCCAGCACCGACTGCCCGGGATCGACCAGATCATGCAGCACGACTTCGCAGAACGGCGCGAACGTCTGGCTGATGCCCAGGGCGACCTGCTGCAACTGCTCCAGCAGCGCCGCGTGTTCGATAGAAGAAGCAGAGTGGCTCATGGCTGGAAATTTTGTCTACTTCTGGACTTTATGTCAAGAAACGACAGGCGGCCGGGTGCCGGCGGGCGCGAAGTCGGCGGCGAACTCCCGGGCAAACGCCCGCATCCACGCCAGACGGCGGTGCCCCAGCGCGCGTGCGGCCGGGGTCCACATGCTGTCAGGCAGTTTCGCGAGCTTGGTTTCCAGATGATCAAGCGTGTAGAGACTGTCATCGTGCTCGCGCGCCAGGCCCAGCGGATCCTGCCCATGCGCCAGCGCACGACCCAGCGCCCCCCCGACCGCGAACATGCGGGCCAGCCCGATCGGCCCCAGCGCGTCGAGGCGGTCGGCATCCTGCACGATGCGCGCTTCGGGGCTGCTGGCCACGATGCCCGCCGAATAACTGTGCGCCTCGATGGCATGGGCGACTGCCGGCAATCGCACCGGATCGAAGCCCGCCGCCCTCAACAGGCGATCAGCCTGCAGCGCCGAGCGGCGAGACGCCTGCGCGCGGGCGGGATGATCCTTGGGCAGGTTGACCACATCGTGCAGATAGCAGGCCGCTGCCACAACCACGGCGTCGGCCTGGGCGTCCTCGGACAGCAGGCAGCGCGCGTTAGCCCATACCCGGTCCAGATGGTTGAGATCATGCCCCGGATCATCCTGCATGGCATCGGCGGCCAGTTGGCGGGCACGCGCCGCCCACATATCAGAGTCAACGGTCATGCTGGGGAGATTCCTGTGGTGATGTCATCCCAATTTTGACTCAATCCGCGTCACCTCCGCAGGCCCGCTCCAAGATTCACAGATTTTCCCTGGGCGAGTAGAACACCATGCAAGATTGGACTGCCGGTTACATCACGGACATCCCCTATACCTGCGGGTATTACCATGAAATGAACCCGCTCTGGCTGCGCCTGATCTTCGCCAGCAGCGGCGCCGTCTTCCCCGACGCCGGCACGGCCTGCGAGCTGGGCTACGGCCTGGGGCTGTCCACAGCCATCCATGCCAGCGCCACGCCATGGCAATGGCATGGCACCGATTTCAATCCCGGCCAGGCCAGTTTCGCGCAGCATCTGGCCGCCCATAGCGGCGCGGCCCCTTTGCTGGCGGCCGACAGCTTCGCTGAGTTCGCCGCGCGCACCGACCTGCCCGACTTCGATCTCATCTGCCTGCATGGGATCTGGTCGTGGGTCACTGATGACAACCGACAGGTGCTGGTCGATTTCATCCGCCGCAAGCTCAAGGTGGGCGGCGTGCTCTACCTCAGCTACAACGCCATGCCGGGCTGGGCCCCGCTGCTGCCGCTGCGCCAGCTGCTGGCCGGCCATGCCGCCGCGCCGGGCGGCTCGCGCCTCAAGCGCACGGAACAGGCACTGGCGTTTGCCAAGCGGGTGGTGGCCACCGCGCCGCTCTATCTGCGCAACGCGCCGCAGTTCGCCGAGCGCCTGCAAGGCCTGGAAGCGCACAGCCCGCATTACCTGGCCCACGAGTATCTGAATGGCAGCTGGCAGCCGATGCACTTCTCGACGGTGGCCGGCTGGCTGCACCCTGCCCGCCTGGACTATGTCTGCAACGCCAACCCCCTGGACCAGATCGAGGCCCTCAATACCACGCCCGAGCAGCAAGCCCTGCTGGCCGAGGTGGACGACCCCTTGCAACGCGAAGACCTGCGCGACCTGATGATCAGCCGCAGTTTCCGCAAGGATTGCTGGGTCAAAGGCAGGCGTGCGCTTGCCCTGAGTGCCGCTGAAGCCCTGTTGCGCGCGCAACGCGTGGTGCTGGCCGTGCCGCGCGAGCGCGTGCAGCTCACCGTGCGCAGTGCCGCGCGCGAAGCCACTCTGCACGAAGCCGTCCACCTGCCCTTGCTGGACTGCCTGCAGGATCAGCAGATCCTCACCCTGGGCGAGCTGGAAACCCGCCTGCGGGCCCACGCTGTCACCCCGTCGCAATTGCGCGAAGCCGTGATGGTGCTGGCCGGCAGCGGCTATCTCGCCCCGGCGCATGACGACACCACCATCGAGCAGCTCCGCCCGCGCGTGCAGGCCTTCAACCGCCATCTGCTGGAGTCCGCGCGCAGCGAGGCCCAGATCCAATACCTCGCCAGTCCTGTCACCGGCGGTGGCCTGGCCGTCGATCGCATCAGCCAGCTGATGTTGCTGGCCCGCCAGGAGGGCGTGCCGCGCGAACAATGGCCTGCCTATGCCTGGCACTGCCTGGACACCCACGGACAACGCCTGCTCAAGGATGGCCAAGCGGTTGAATCGCGGGCCGACAATATTGCCGAGCTTGGCTTGCTGGCCGACGCCATGCAGACCGAACTGCTGCCCGTGTTGCAGCGTCTCAAAGCGATCTGAACGCACTACGCCAAGCCTGGGGGTTTCACCAATAGGAAACCACTGGCAAGCCTGCCGTCCGTCCTTCGCGCCCGCGCCCCCCCGCGCGGGCGCGCCGG
>JAEWJD010000251.1 GCA_023386765.1 Pseudomonadota bacterium
GGCATCGAGCACGTCCCGGCTCAGGTAGGAAAGGGTTTGCAATTGCGCCGTCGAGCGGCGCGCCACGTCGGCCCGGCAGGCCAGCGCGAACTGCAGGCACCACAGCCACTGATGCGGATCCATCCGAGGCCGGAAGCGCAAGGGTGAATCGGCCCGCAGCAGCCAGCCCGGCACGCTGGGCAGCACGCCCGGACCGGCCAGCGGGGCCACATAGCTGTAGCTCAATTGTCCGCCGTTGGCATAACTGGACACCTCGCCGGGGCCGGGCTGGCTGTCCACCAGCACGACGTCATGCCCCTCGCGCGCCAGAAAATACGCCGTGGTCGTGCCAATCACGCCGGCGCCGATCACACATACCCGCATAACCTTACCACCCAGAATAGGAATCGAAACCCTATTGTCCGAGGGCCCAGCCCTCAGGGGCAAATGCCTATGTGGGGACTACCCATAACCTAAGGTTAGGTTACTGACTTGCCTTCGCGCATCGGCCGATGCAGGCGGATGATGGCCGCCGCGGTGGGCGAACCCACCAGTTCGGCCAGCGTATGGCCATCCAGAAAGGCGTAGAAACTGCGCAAGGCCTCCTGCAACACACCGGTCAGGCGGCAGACCCCCTGCAGCGCACAAGGCGGGTCGGCGCAATCGACCAGCCCGCCCTGATGCTCCAGCGTGCGCACCAGCTCGCCGAGCCGGTACTCGGAGGCTGGCCGCGCCAGCGCGAGGCCGCCCCCCTTGCCACGGGTAGCGGCCACCCAGCCCTGCTGCGACATGAAATGCACCACTTTCACCAGATGATGGCGCGAGATCTCGAAACGCTCGGCGATCTCGGGGATCGTCACGGGCTTTTCGCGGTCGCGGCACTGCGTGAGGTACATCAGCACACGCAGGCCAAAATCGGTAAAGCGGGTCAGTTGCATTCAGGCCTATGGAAACCGGGGAGCGCCTCGCCGAGGCAGGAAAACCACCTTACCAGCCGGGACCGCCCGTGCCGAACGCCTCGGCATGGATACGCTCGGCCGGCACCCCGCGTGCGCGCAGGGCATCGTGCTGGTCCCGCATGAAAGGCAGCGGGCCACACAGATAGTAATCCGCTTCGGGCAGCACCACGTCATCGGCGATCTGCTGCCATTCGATGCGGCCGGCGTAGTCGTAATCAACGCCCTGGCGATCGCCTTCGGCCACCTTTTCATAGAACACGTGGCGGCGCAGGTTGGCATGCTGGCGGGCCGCCTCATTGATCTCGTCGCGCATGGCATGCACCGACGCCTGGCGGCAGGCATGCACGAAACGCAGTTCGCGCGCCGCCTCGCCGCTCTGCTGACGGGCCAGCAGCGTATTGAGCATGGACATCATGGGCGTGATGCCGACACCGCCGGAGATCATCACCACGGGCCCCTGCCCCTCGCTGCGCAGCACGAAATCGCCACAAGGCGGTGCCACATCCAGCACATCGCCTTCCTGCACGTGGTCATGCAGGCGGTTGGACACCTGGCCGGCGGGACCGGCACCGGCCGCTTCGCGCTTGACCGAGATACGCAGGCTGTCCTTGCCCGGCGCATCCGACAGGCTGTATTGGCGCGGCTGCACCAGGCCATGTTCAGGCAGATACAGGCGCACCGACAGATACTGGCCCGGCTGATAGTCCGGCAGCGGGCCGCCGTCGACCGGGCGCAGATAGAAAGACGTGATCTCGGCGCTCTCGGGCACCTTGCCCACCACCTTGAAGCCACGCCAGCCGCTCCAGCCACCGTCCTTGGTGGCCGCCTCGGCATACATGCGCGATTCAATGCCCACCAGCACGTCGACCAGCTGGCCATAGGCCGCCGCCCAGGCGTCGATCAGCGCATCGGTCGCAGCATCGCCCAGCACCTCACGGATGGAGGCCAGCAGGTGCTTGCCCACGATGGCGTACTGCTCAGGGCGCACGCTCAGGCTGACATGCTTATGCGCGATCCGCTCCAGCACCGGACCGAGCACCGACGGATCATCGATATGCTCGGCATAGGCCGCCACGGCCATGGCCAGCGCCTGCTGCTGCTGGCCGCTTTGCTGGTGACCCTGGTTGAACACCTGCTTGAGTTCCGGATTGTGCTGGAACATGCGCGCGTAGAAATGGCGCGTCAACGCTTCGCCATGGGTCTTCAGAACAGGGGCGGTGGATTTGACCAGCTCACGTACGGTTGCACTCAACATGCATGGCTCCTGAGAGATTGCCGGCAGCCCGGCTTTAAAGATGTATTTATTCTACATGTTTTAAATGCGTGCTTGCTGCATAGGGCCTGCGAGAGTTAAAACACGGGCTTCGACGCAACACTGAAGGATTCATCCATGAGCACCCAGACGCTCAAGACCACCCTGCTCGACGCTCAGAAGCAGGCCATGCGCGCCAAGGACAGCGCCCGCCTGGCCACCCTGCGCTTCCTGATGGCCGCCATCAAGCAAAAGGAAGTCGATGAGCGCCGCGACGTCAGCGACGCCGAGATCACCGCCATCGTCGAGAAACAGGTCAAGCAACGACGCGAGTCGATCGCCGCCTTCGAGGCCGCCGGCCGGACCGAGACCGCCGAGCAGGAAAAGGCCGAACTGGCCGTGCTGCAAGAGTTCCTGCCGCAGGCCGCCAGCGCCGAGGAAGTCGAGGCCGCCATCGCCGCCGCCTTTGCCGAAGTGGCCGCGCAAGGCGTCAGTGGCCCGGCGGCCATGGGCAAGATCATGGCCATCCTCAAGCCGGCGCTGGCCGGCCGGGCCGATATGTCGCAGCTCTCGCAGCAGGTCAAGGCCCGCCTGGCCTGAACGCGTCGGCGGCCTAGAACACGCCGCCGAACAGATCTGGCTGGCGCGGCCCCTCGCCGGTCTCAGGATCGGCGAAATTGCTCATGCCCACGCCCGCCAGCCGATAGCGGGTCTGGGCTGGCAGCTCCACCCGCCCGCACAATTGGCGCGCCACCTGGGCCAGGGCTTCGGGCGAAGCCGGCGGCTGCGGAAGGGTCAGGCTGCGCGTCAATAACCGGAAGCGATCGGTCTTGAGCTTGAGCACCACCGTGCGGCCCAGCCGCCCCTTCTTGCGCGCCTGCTCCCAGACACGTGCGGCCAGTTGCCCCAGGGCCTCGTCCAGTTCGTCCAGGCGCCGGTCGCGTTCGAAGGTGTTCTCCGCCGAGATCTGCTGCAAGGGCTGATCTGGCTGCACTTCGCGGTGGTCGATCCCGCGCGCCAGTTCGTACAGGCGGCGCCCATAGCGGCCGAACAACTGTTCCAGCTCAGCCTGTTCGCGCCCGGCCAGGTCGCCCACCGTCTCGACCCCCAGGGCTTGCAGCCTGCCCTGCATGACCTTGCCCACGCCCGGCACCTTGCGCACCGGCAGGGGCGTCAGGAAAGCCAGCACGCGGGCCGGCGGAATCACGCACAGGCCATCCGGCTTGTTCCAATCGGAAGCGATCTTCGCAAGGAATTTATTGGGTGCCACGCCCGCCGAGGCGGTCAGGCCGGTTTCCTGGCGGATCTGCGCGCGGATGGCCTCGGCCACGGCCGTGCCCGAGGCCAGCCCCAGCTTGTTGACGGTCACGTCCAGATAGGCTTCGTCCAGCGACAGCGGCTCGATGAGATCAGTATGGCGCGCCATGATGGCGCGCACCTGGCGCGAGACCTCGCGGTAGCGATTGAAATCCGGCGCGACATAGACCGCATCCGGACACAGCCGCTGCGCACGCGCCACCGCCATGGCCGAATGCACGCCATAACGGCGCGCTTCGTAGGAAGCGGCACAGACGACCGACCGCGCGCCGGTCCAGGCCACCACCACCGGCAGGCCACGCAGGTCGGGACGGTCGCGCTGCTCGACGGAGGCGTAGAACGCGTCCATGTCGACATGCACGATTTTGCGGATCGGATCAGTCATGCGCCTGATGGCCCGCCGACGACGACGGGCCGAACTACTGGATATTTATACGGTATCGGTATTATGGCCCGTCTGGCCGTTGCCTGCAGCGCCAGGCCGGCCACAGCGCGGCCACGCGCCTGGAGAGGCCGGTTTTTTCGCGCTACAGTGGCCGCTTTTCGCAGAACGCTTTTCTTTCCCGATGACCGATTCCACGCAGCACGAGACGCCCGCCACCGATTACTTCGGCCTGCATATCCCCTTGATGGACCTGATGGGCCTGGTCCCCGAGGCCATCGAAGACGGTGCCGCGCGTTGCCGCCTGCCCTGGCGCGAAGCGCTGACCAACAGCCGCGGACATGTTCACGGCGGCACCCTGATGAGCGTGCTCGACTTCACCATGAGCGCGGCCGCACGCGGCACCCGCAACAATCTGGGCATGGCTACCATCGACATGAACACCAGCTTCCTGGCGCCGGCGCTGGGCGACCTGACCATCTCCGCGCGCTGCCTGCGCCTGGGCAAGTCGATCGCTTTCTGTGAGGGGGAAATCCACAATGCCCAGGGCGAACTGGTGGCCAAGTCCTCGGCCACCTTCAAGCTGGTGCCGCAGCGCCCGGGCGGCGACTGAGGCCTAGCGCGGACGCGGCAGCGTCCAGACTTCCTCGGAGGGCTTGGGATCGCCCGGCATGTAGCTGACGCAGGATGGCACACCGAAAGTGACGGCCTCTTTCATGGCGCGCAGGGCATCGCGATTCCAGATGCTGCGGCCCCACATGTTGATGTGCACCGCCGCACTGTCGGGCCCGCTGGACTTGATCTCCACGCGCGTCATTTCGCTGTCGCTCATGGGTGCCAGCACGCGTACCAGCGCCGAGCCCTGGTCCAGCTTGCCGTCCAGGCGATAACCGCCCTGTCCGAGCAGACAGCGCTGGGCTTGCGCCATGGCCGCCTCGTAGGCGGCCTGATAGGAAACCTTGGCCTGCATATCGGTCGACAGGGCGCCGCCATTGGGACCGGTCCCCACGGCGCATCCTGCCAAGGCCAGAACGGCTGCCGCAAGGGGGATGGCTTTGAACATGATTTCTCCATAGACTGCCGCGATTATCCCGCATTTCCTGGCGACTCGACGGCGCGCAAATGGCTATGGCATGATGAAACCCCGCTGGCGCCTGCGCGCGCCATCCCGTTCACGCCGCTGGCCTGCCCGGCCGCCGGCGCCCGAGTCCGGAGACCATTTTGCTGAAACTCATGATGCGCACCCTGCTGACCGCCGGCCTGATCGGCGCGGCCGCAGGCGCGGCTGCCCAGCCCCCGCAAACCTATCCCCTGAAAGATTTCTTCCGCAACCCGGAGCGCGGTTTCTTCCGCCTGGCCGATGACGGCAAAAGCCTGGGCTTCATGCAGCCGGCAAGCGTCGATGGCCAGCCCGCGCGCATGAACATCTACGTACAGCCGTTGACCGACGGCAAGCCCCAGGGCCAGGCGCAACAACTGACCCACGAAAGCGCACGCGACATCAGCAACTTCTTCTGGAAGGGCAACCATACCGTGCTCTACCAGAAAGACTTCGGTGGCGACGAGAACTTCCACGTGGTCGCAGTCGACATCCGCAATGGCAAAGTCACCGACCTGACGCCGTTCGACGGCGTGCGCGCCGGCATCGAAGACGATCTGCCCGATGACCCCGACCACATCCTACTGTCGCACAACCAGCGCGACCCCCAGGTGTTCGACGTCTATCGTGTCAACGTGCATACCGGCCAGGCCATCCGCGTGGCCGAGAATCCCGGCAATGTGGTTGGCTGGCAGACCGACCACCAGGGCCGTGTGCGTGCGGCGATCACCAGCGATGGCCTGAACACCACCCTGCTCTATCGCGACGACGAACAAGCGCCGTTCCGCCCCCTGATCACCACCGACTACCGCACCTCGGTCAGCCCGGCACTGTTCACCTTCGATGACAAGCGGCTCTTTGCGCTGTCCAATCGCGGCCGCGACCGCCTGGCCCTGGTCGAGATCGACCCGGCCCGGCCCGACGACGAAACGCTGATCTTCGAGCCCGCGACGGTCGATCTGGACGCCGCCGGCTATTCGCGCAAGCGCAAGGTCCTGACACTGGCGGCCTACCAGACCGACAAGCCGCAGTACCACTTCTTCGATCCCGAAACTGAAGCCTTGTATGCCAGGCTGGCGCGCCATCTGCCAGGCTATGAACTCAGCCTGCAAAGCAGCAACCGCGACGAAGATGTCTTCATCGTGGCGGCCTACAACGACCGCACTCCCGGCGCACGCTACCTCTATGACGCCGCCGGCGACAGCCTGCACAAACTGGCCGACATCAACCCGGCGCTGCCCGAGGCCGACATGGCCGAAGTGCGCCCGATTCAATACACCACGCGCGACGGCCTGACCGTCCACGGCTACCTGACCCTGCCCAAGGGCCGCGACCCCAGGAACCTGGCCTGCATCGTCAACCCGCACGGCGGCCCGTGGGCACGCGACAGCTGGGGCTACAACCCGGAGGTGCAGTTCCTGGCCAACCGCGGCTTCTGCGTCCTGCAGATGAACTTCCGCGGCTCCACCGGTTATGGCCGCAAGTTCTGGGAAGCCAGCTTCGGCCAATGGGGCCTGGCCATGCAGGACGACATCACTGACGGCGTCCAGTGGCTGATCGACCAGGGTATTGCCGACCCCAAGCGCATCGGCATCTACGGCGGCAGCTACGGCGGCTACGCCACGCTGGCCGGCATCACCTTCACCCCGGACCTGTATGCGGCGGCGGTCGATTACGTCGGCGTCTCCAACCTCTTCACCTTCATGCAGACCATTCCTCCCTACTGGAAACCGCTGCTGGAGAAGATGCAGGATATGGTCGGCGACCCCGAGCGCGACAAGGCACGCCTGACGGCCACCTCGCCGGCGCTGCACGTCGATCGCATCAAGACGCCGCTGTTCATTGCGCAAGGCGCCAAGGATCCGCGCGTCAACAAGGCCGAAAGCGACCAGGTCGTCGAGGCCCTGCGCAAGCGCGGCGTGGAAGTCGAATACATGGTGAAAGACAACGAAGGGCACGGTTTCCACAACGACGAGAACAAATTCGAGTTCTACGCCGCCATGGAAAAATTCCTTACCGAGCACCTCAAGCCCTGATCCCCCTGGCCGCCGGCTCGCCGGCGGCCATGTTTGGTTACGGAAACCTTTAGCTGCTCAAGACGGTCTATCCGGTTCTGCCCTAGAATCGGCTCCGATGACTGACACCCCTTC
>JAEWJD010000253.1 GCA_023386765.1 Pseudomonadota bacterium
CCGCCGAAGCGGGCTTTTATCGCGCGTTGCTGAGACTTACAGCACCGACTTGAGCAGCTTGCCCATTTCGGAGGGGTTGCGCGTGGTCTTGATGCCGCAAGCTTCCATGACTTCCAGCTTGGCGTCGGCCGTATCGGCACCACCGGAGATCAGCGCGCCGGCGTGGCCCATGCGCTTTCCCGGAGGGGCGGTCACGCCCGCGATGAAGCCAACCACCGGCTTCATCATGTTGTCCTTGGCCCACTCGGCAGCCGCGACTTCATCCGGGCCGCCGATTTCACCGATCATGATGACGGCGTCGGTCTCGGGATCATCATTGAAGAGCTTGAGCACGTCGACGTGCTTCAGGCCATTGATGGGGTCGCCACCAATACCGACGGCGCTGGATTGACCCAGACCCAGTTCGGTAACCTGAGCCACGGCTTCGTAGGTCAGGGTGCCGGAGCGGCTGACCACGCCGATACGGCCCTTGCGGTGGATGTGGCCCGGCATGATGCCGATCTTGATTTCGTCAGGCGTGATCAGGCCCGGGCAGTTGGGCCCCAGCAGCAGGGTCTTGGAACCCTTTTCACGCATGCGGTTCTTGAGTTCCAGCATATCGCGCACCGGAATGCCTTCGGTGATGCAAACCACCAGTTCCAGTTCGGCCTCGACGGCTTCCCAGATGGCGGCAGCAGCGCCGGCGGGCGGCACATAGATCACCGACACGGTCGCGCCGGTGGAATCCTTGGCGTCCTTGACCGAGGCGTAGATGGGGATGCCTTCGAAGTCTTCACCAGCACGCTTGGGATTGACGCCGGCCACGAAAGCGGCCTTGCCATTGGCATAGTCACGGCACATACGGGTATGGAACTGCCCCGTTTTGCCCGTGATGCCCTGCGTGATGACTTTGGTGTCCTTGTTGATCAGAATCGACATTTGTGAATCCTTGGCAATTTTTTACTTGGCGGCGGCGACAACTTTGGTCGCGGCTTCGGCCATGGTGTCAGCGCTGATGATGGGCAGACCCGATTCGGCCAGCATCTTCTTGCCGAGCTCTTCGTTGGTGCCCTTCATGCGCACGACCAGCGGCACATTGAGGTTGACGGCCTTGCAAGCGGTGATCACGCCTTCGGCGATCACGTCGCAGCGCATGATGCCGCCGAAAATGTTGACCAGAATGGCCTTGACGCCCTTGTTCTTGAGCATGATCTTGAAGGCTTCGGTCACTTTCTCGGCCGTGGCACCACCGCCGACGTCCAGGAAGTTGGCCGGCTCGCCGCCGAACAGCTTGATGGTGTCCATGGTGGCCATGGCCAGGCCGGCGCCATTGACCAGGCAGCCGATATTGCCGTCGAGCTGGATGTAGGCCAGATCAAACTTGGAGGCCTCGATTTCGGCCGGATCTTCTTCGTCCAGGTCGCGGTAGGCGACGATTTCCGGGTGACGGAACAGGGCGTTGGAGTCGAAGTTGAACTTGGCGTCCAGGGCGATCACATTGCCCTTGCCGTCGCGGTTCAGCGGGTTGATTTCGACCAGCGAAGCGTCGGTGTCCATGTAGCACTGATAGAGCTTCTTGAACACGTCCACGGCCTGGGCGGTGGAGTCGGCCGGCATGCCGATGGCGTCAGCCACTTTCTTGGCCTGCGCGTCGGTCAGGCCGGCGATCGGATCGATGTATTCGGTGATGATTTTCTCGGGCGAGGAGTGAGCCACTTCCTCGATGTCCATGCCGCCTTCGCTGGAAGCGATCAGGGCCACGGTCTGCGTACCACGGTCGGTCACCAGCGACACGTAGTATTCCTTCTGGATGTCGGCGCCTTCTTCGATGTACAGACGCTTGACCGGCTGCCCCTGGGGGCCGGTCTGGTGCGTGATCAGCTGCATGCCGAGGATCTCGGAAGCCAGCTGACGGACTTCATCCAACGAGCGGGCCAGTTTGACGCCGCCGCCCTTGCCGCGGCCGCCGGCGTGAATCTGCGCCTTGACGACCCAGACCGGGCCGCCCAGCTTCTCGGCAGCCGCCACGGCCTCTTCGACGGAAAAAGCGGAAATACCGCGGGGCACGGGGACGCCAAATTGCTTCAGCAGTTCCTTGCCTTGATACTCGTGGATTTTCATGTGTTACCTGTCAGGACGAATGAGAAAAAGAAGGTGACCCGGATGTTGCGCCAGCCTCGTCTGCCACGGCTTGTCCGGTATACCACCGGGGATAATGCTCCTGGACGACAGTACCGTTCGTGCTCAGGGCATGACAGCCATCCAGTTGAAACGGGCGCTGATCCTCGCTGAGGGTTTTGCGTCGGCGGCCGGCCATGGTCTGGACCGCAGCCGTGGGTAAAACCAAAGACAATTCAGTCATGTGGGTGCACCCATCCACACGGCCGAAGCGCTCTTTGACCCGGTTGCGGAATCCTTTCAGGAGATTCAGGCCAACCAGGCCGCCATACGCCTCCTCGATCGCCATACAGGCATCGCCATAGGGAGCCGCATCATAGACAGCCTCGGCCGCCTTGATGTTGTACTCCTCATCGATGGTAATGCGCAGATGCATGTGATGGATGGGGTCGCCAGCCTTGAACGTCTCGCCGTTGCGCTTGGGGAAGTCATAGCCCTTGACGTCGACAAGCTCGGCTTCGATGTCGAACAGGCCGTCGTCGCGCGCATAGCTCTGCACACGGATGGAACGTGTGTGCAAAGGCTGGCGAGGGACTTCGGATGAGGGCAAGGGCATGGCAGAAGGCCTGCGAAATCGTCTGGGGCGCAAGGCGGCAAAACTGTCAAAGTATAACGCAGCGCCCCCGAAAGGCGCGACGGCATTCCACACTGCAAAAATCCCTTGCGCCATACGGGATAAACCAGCGCGGCCTGCAGGTCAAGATTACCGGATACCGCTGCCTTGAGGCCACTGCCCGTTGCTGCCAGGGGGTTTTTCCCTGCCCGCGCACCGCGCTGGGTGTGGTTACCCCCAAAACCCTGGCCAAGAAAGAAAATCCGCGCCACAGGGGCGCGGATCCTCGTCACTCGCAGTGCCTCAGGCCGATTGGCGCAGAGCCCGGGCTGCAGCGACCATGCTGCTGAGTGCCGCCTCCGTTTCCGGCCAAGCGCGGGTCTTCAAGCCACAATCGGGGTTGACCCACAACCGCTCTTTGGGCAGGCGCGCTGCCGCCTTCTGCATCAGGCCGACCATCCAGCCGACCTCGGGTACGTTGGGCGAGTGGATGTCATAGACGCCCGGGCCAATGTCATTCGGATAATGGAAGTCTTCGAACGCCTTGAGCAGCTCCATGTTGGAACGCGAAGTTTCAATGGTGATGACATCGGCATCCATCGCGGCAATCGACTCGATGATGTCGTTGAACTCCGAATAGCACATGTGGGTATGGATCTGGGTATCGCCGGCCACGCCTGCCGTGCTCAGCCTGAAGCAATCCACGGCCCACTCCAGATAGGCCTGCCACTGCGCCCGACGCAGGGGCAGGCCTTCGCGGATGGCAGGCTCGTCGATCTGTATGACTTTGATGCCGGCCCGCTCCAGATCGATCACCTCATCACGCAAAGCCAGGGCAAGCTGGCGGCACGTGGCTTCACGGGGCTGGTCGTCGCGCACGAATGACCACTGCAGGATGGTCACCGGCCCCGTGAGCATTCCCTTGACCGGCTTGTCGGTCAAGGACTGCGCATAGGAAGACCAGCCTACCGTCATGGGCGCCGGACGCGCGACATCGCCAAAAATAATGGGCGGCTTCACGCAACGCGAGCCGTAACTTTGCACCCACCCATTTCGGGTGAAGGCAAAACCCGCCAGCAGTTCGCCGAAATATTCGACCATATCGTTACGTTCGGGCTCCCCATGCACCAGCACGTCCAGGCCGATTTTTTCCTGGAAACGGATGACTGCCTCGATCTCCTTCCGAATGGCGTCTTCATAGGCGGCGTCATTTAGGACACCCGCCTTCCAGTCGCGCCGCAGGGCACGGATCTCTGCGGTCTGGGGAAAAGAACCGATCGTTGTCGTCGGATAGGCTGGCAGGCCCAGGAGCGCCTGCTGGACGCGAATACGCTCTTCAAATAGCGGGCGGTCACGTGAGATCTCAGGCGCCTCGGCCATGCGGCGGGCGACCGCTGCCTGGTGGATACGAGGCGAAATCCGGCGCACCTGCAATGCCGCACGTTGCGCGGCCAAGCCCGCCTGCACCTCGGCCGACGCATCGTCACTCAAGGCTCGGCCCAGCAGGCTGAGCTCGTCAAGTTTCTGCACGGCAAACGACAGCCAGCTCTTGAGCTCGGCGTCCAGCTCCGTTTCGCCGGCCAGATCCACCGGCACATGCAGCAAGGAGCATGAGGGCGCCAGCCAGAGACGCTCGCCCAGCTCCCGGGCCAACGGCCTGACAAGCTCGATCACTTCATCCAGATCGCTGCGCCATATATTGCGGCCATTGATCACCCCTGCCGACAATACCTGGTCGGTACGCAACCCCTGGAGCACTTGCGCCAACTGCTGCGGGGCGCGCACCAGATCAACATGCAGGCCCGCCACCGGCAACGCCTGGGCAGTCGCAAGGTTGTCGTCTAGGCCACCAAAATACGTGGCCAGCAACACTCGCACCGGGCTGGAGGCCAAGGCTTCATAGGTGTTGCGATACGCATCGCGCCATGCCTGGGGCAGATCCATCACCAGGGCCGGCTCATCAATCTGCACCCACTCGACGCCCAAGGCGGCCAGACGTTGCAGCACTTCCTGATACACCGGCAACAGATTACCCAGCAGCGCCAGCTTGCGCTCGTCGGCCGGCCCAGCCTGGAAGGCATCACCCTTGCCCAGATACAACCAGGTCAACGGACCCGGGATCACCGGCTTGACGGCATAGCTCAGGGCCTGGGCTTCACGCACTTGCTCGAACAGATATTCGCGCGCGATACGGTAGGTCTGGCCCGGCACCAGCTCAGGCACGATGTAGTGGTAATTGGTATCGAACCACTTGGTCATCTCGCACGCGGCGGCCGGGGTACCGCTCGGGGCGCGGCCCCGCCCCATCCGGAACAGCGTATCCAGGCTTACGGCCTGAGACTCCGGTTGCCCGAAACGGGCGGGCACGGCACCCAGCAGAGTCGTCCATTCCAGAATGTGGTCGTACCAGGCGAAGTCCCCCACGGGTACGAACTTCAGGCCACTGGCGGCCTGACGCTGCCACTGCGCCGCACGCAACTCGCGCCCCGTCTCCTGCAGCGCCTCAGCCGATTGCTTGCCGGCCCAATACGCCTCGATGGCGCGCTTCAATTCCCGCTGAGCACCGATGCGAGGGAAACCCAGATTATGAATTACGGTCATAAGAATATCCGGACAAGACAAATTAAATTCAAGTGAACGGACATTCTGATAGGAAAATTTGCTGAGACAAAATCAAACTCAACAACCATTAGTTGAGAGAATTTCATAGAATTATCAAAACGAATCTGGCAAGAGACTCATGCTCGAAATCCGCCATCTTGAAACGTTGTCCGCCATCCGCGATGGCGGCAGCCTGCAGGAAGCTGCAGAACGCCTGCATCTCACGCAATCCGCGCTGTCGCATCAGCTACGTGATCTGGAAACCCGTCTGGGCACAGCGTTGCTGAACCGCAGAACCCGGCCGGCCCGCCTGACCACGGCCGGGCTGCGGGTGCTGGCCCTGGCCGACGAGGTGCTGCCCCGCCTGCGCGCCACCGAGCGCGAGCTGCAGAAGCTGGCAGCCGGGCGCACAGGCAGACTGCACATCGCCATCGATTGCCACTCCTGCTTCCAATGGCTGATGCCGGCGCTGGATGCATTCCGCGCGCTGTGGCCCGACGTCGCGCTGGATCTGTCGGCAGCGTTTTCGTTTGCGCCGCTGCCTGCCCTGGTACGTGGCGACCTCGACCTGGTGATCACCTCTGATCCTCAGCCGCTGGAGGTGGTCGAGTTTCTCCCCCTGTTCCGCTATGAACTGGTTCTGGCAGTGTCGGAAAACAATCCCCTGGCGAGCCAGCGACATGTCGAACCGGCACAACTGGCCGACCAGACACTCATTACCTACCCGGTAGACCGCCAACGGCTCGACGTCTTCACAGCCTTTCTTGATCCGGCCGATATCGAGCCGGCGGCGTTGCGGCGCGCTGAACTCACACCCATGATGGTGCAATTGGTCAACAGCAACCGGGGCGTGGCAGCCCTCCCGAACTGGGCCCTGACCGAATACATCGGCCGCGCTCCCCTGAAGACACTCAGGCTGGGACCGCAAGGCGTCTGGCGCACGCTCTATGCGGCGGTGCGCAGCGAAGATCGCGGTGCTTCATATATTGATGAGTTTCTGACGATCGCCCAGGATGTCAGTTTCAAGACCTTATCCGGCATCAAGACGGCCAAGCACTAGGACAGGCCCAGCACTCAGTCTTCGTCAGCGCCGCCCAGGATGCGCCGGATGACGTCATGGGCGAAACCCCTGCCGGCCAGAAAGCGCGCTTGCTTGGCATAGGCCTGACGGTCTTGCGGCTTGCCGTCAAAACGGCGGCGCCAGACTTCCAGCGCACGGGTATGCTCGGTTTCGCGTAATTTGTCACGCAACTCGGCGATATCGCCGTCATCCACGCCGCTTTGGCGCAACTCCTGGACGATGCGCGCCGTCCCCTGGCGCGCCGCACGGCGGTTCACCAGGCTTTGTGCAAAACGGGTATTGGACTGCCAGCCCTCTTTTTGCAGGGCGTCGAGGATGGCATCGATCTCGTCGCCATCCTGGGCATAGGGCTGCAGCTTGCGCGCCAGCTCGGCACGTGAGTGCTCGCGCCGCGACAGATAGCCCACCGCGCGGGACTTCAGGGAAGGGCCACTGCGCTTGGGCGGCGCCGGAGGCTCCGACGCCCCATCATCGACAGACGCCTCTTTTTCATTCGAACGTGCGGCAACAGGCGCCAGCGTTTCGAATTCATCGTCCAGGCGCTCGCGTTCCGAGGCCGGAGAACGGACCTGGGAACGCGTTTGCCAGCGCGACATGCCGCCCCCCTTCCCTTGCCCCGGCCTCAGTCTTCCGAGCTCTCTTCGGCGGTCGGGACAAACTCGGCCACGCGGCTCACGATGCCCTGGTTCTCGCGGATGCGGTTTTCGATCTCGATGGCCATGCTGCGGTTTTCCTTGAGGTACTCGCGCACATTGTCCTTACCCTGGCCGATACGATTGCCGCTATAGCTGTACCAGGCACCGGCTTTGTCCACCACGTTGGCGGCCACGCCCAGGTCGATGATTTCACCTTCGCGCGAGATGCCGGCACCGTACATGATGTCGAACTCGGCCTGCTTGAAAGGCGGGGCGACCTTGTTCTTGACCACCTTGACGCGGGTTTCGTTGCCGACGACCTCGTCACCCTTCTTGATGGAACCGATGCGGCGGATATCCAGACGCACCGACGAGTAGAACTTCAGGGCGTTGCCCCCGGTGGTGGTTTCGGGGTTGCCGAACATCACACCGATCTTCATGCGGATCTGGTTGATGAAGATGACCATGCAGTTGGTGCGTTTGATGGTGGCAGTCAGCTTGCGCAGCGCCTGGCTCATCAGACGGGCCTGCAGGCCCGGCAGCGAGTCGCCCATGTCACCTTCGATTTCGGCCTTGGGCACGAGAGCGGCGACCGAGTCGATGACGATCAGGTCGACCGAGCCCGAACGCACCAGTGCGTCGGTGATCTCAAGCGCCTGCTCACCGGTGTCGGGCTGCGAGATCAGGAGATCGCCCAGATTGACACCCAGCTTGGAGGCATATTGCACATCCAGCGCGTGCTCGGCGTCGACGAAGGCGCAGGTGCCGCCGATTTTCTGCATTTCGGCGATGACCTGCAGGGTCAGCGTGGTCTTGCCGGAGGACTCGGGGCCGTAGATCTCGACCACGCGTCCGCGCGGCAGACCGCCGACGCCCAGGGCGATATCCAGACCCAGCGAGCCGGTGGAAACGACCTGGATGTCATGCTCGACCTCGTTGTCGCCATAGCGCATGATCGAGCCTTTGCCGAACTGCTTTTCGATCTGCGACAGGGCGGCGGCCAAGGCTTTGGCTTTTTCCGATGCGGCCTTGCTGGTTTTATCGTCCATAAAGGGTCCTATTTGTGTACGCCGGGCACGGCCGGGCGAGCGGGTCACGGGGTTCGGGTCTGGCGGCACGAGGGGGAAACCCCTGCCGGCCGCACTGAGCAGCACCGCAAAATGCGGCCAACTCGGTACGAGTGCGATTATGGCACCTGATTATACTGTACAAACAACCAGTATGACTAGGTTTTCCACGTATTCCCTGAGTGGCAAGCGGCAAGCCCTGTGCCAGAATCCCCCGCAGGCTGGGCGCGCCTGCCCGGCCCGCTTCGCCTGCCTGCCACTTTTCCCCTGGAAACCGGCCACCAGGTGTCGCCAGACACAGCCGGCCCAGCGCCGGCGCTTGCTGCTTTAGCCGTACCGCATGCGCATCCTCATCGCCGAAGACGACAGTATCCTCGCCGACGGACTCTCCCGCTCGCTGCGCCACCATGGTTATGCCGTGGATGCCGTGGGCGATGGCCTGTCGGCAGACTCGGCCCTGGCGGCCCAGGCCTTCGACCTCCTGATCCTCGATCTGGGCCTGCCGCAACTGACCGGACTGGAAGTGCTGCGCCGCCTGCGTGCGCGCAACTCGCTGCTGCCCGTGCTCATCCTGACCGCCGCCGACAGTATCGAGCAACGCGTGAAGGGGCTGGATCTGGGCGCCGATGATTACATGGCCAAGCCGTTCGCCCTGTCGGAGCTGGAGGCGCGCGTGCGGGCGCTGACACGCCGCGGCGCCGGTGGCGGCGCGACCGTCATCCGCCACGGCCGCCTGGTGTTCGACCAGACCGGGCGCATCGCTTCGGTCGATGACCATACCCTGGACCTCTCGGCACGCGAGGTGAGCCTGCTGGAAATCCTGCTCGCCCGCAGCGGCCGCATGGTCAGCAAGACCCAACTGGTCGATCACCTGTGTGAATGGGGTGAAGAGGTCAGCACCAACGCCATCGAAGTCTACGTGCATCGCCTGCGCAAGAAGCTTGAACCCAGCGGGGTCAAGATCATTACCGTGCGCGGGTTGGGCTACTGTCTGGAGCGTGATCCGGGTGCCACGGCCTGCTCCCTTGCCAACTGATCCGGCGCCGCCTGAGAAACTCAACCAGGAAGCATTGGATGCGCTGCGCGGTGGCGCCAAAGGGCCGAGCTTCGCACCGCCCCAGCGGTCGTTGTTGGGCGAAATCCTGGACTGGATGCTCGCGCCGCTGTTCCTGCTGTGGCCCATGAGCGTGGCGATCACCTACGTTGTCGCCCAGAATATCGCCAACACGCCTTATGACCGGGCGCTGGCCAACAACCTGCGCATTCTCAGCAGCCAGGTCCAGGCGCAAGACGGCCGCGCCGTCCTGCGCATGAGCGACCCCGCCCGCGCGGCCCTGCGTGCCGACGAAACCGACAGCGTATTCTGGCTGGCCCTGGGCAGCCGCGGCGAATACCTGGGCGGGGATCGCGGTCTGCCGCTGCCTCCGCGCAGCATCGTGGCCCGCCCGGGCCATGTGTTCTATGCCGACGATACCCTGCATGGCTTTGACATCCGCCTGGCCTACACCTGGGTGGACCTGAAACTGCCCGGCACCGAACCGGCCTTGCTGATCGTGGCGGAAACCGGCGAGAAACGCACCCAGCTGGCCAATGACATCATCAAGGGCGTGATCATTCCGCAATTCATCGTGCTGCCGGTCGCCGTGCTGCTGGTGTGGTTCGGCCTGTCGCGCGGGGTGGCACCGCTCAATGCCCTGCAGCAGCGCCTGCGGGCCAGACGGCCGGACGATCTTTCCCCGATCGACGAA